>DKBI01000221.1 GCA_002451175.1 Betaproteobacteria bacterium UBA6904 | reverse complement strand
TCGAGCGCCAGCGGCCGCGCCCCGAGCCGCGCGGTATGGATGTGATCGTTGATGATCTCGGTCTCGAACCGCTCCGCATGCTGGCGGAAGCGGGTCATCAAGTCAGGCCCCTGTACACCCTGCGCATCGGCCGGCCAGTTGTCGACGTCGGTGGTGGTCATCAGCTGGCCGCCCTCGGCAATTCCCGTGACGAGGACGGGCTTGAGATTGGCGCGGGCCGCGTAGACCGCGGCGGTGTAGCCGGCGGGGCCGGATCCCAGGATGAGGAGGCGAACGTGACGGGTCGGCATGGTGCGGGCGTCCTGCGGCGCTGCTACGGAGGGCAGCGTGATTCTAGCAAAGCAACGGCGCGCAGTTTGCTAACATTCCGTGCATTCGCCCGACGCGGCGGTGGACCGCGGCAGGGCCGGTGAGGTGACCTATGACGATGGTGAGAGTTTCGACGACGGTGCTGCGCACCGTGCCCTTGTTTTCCGGCTTCGCGGACGACCAGCTGGTCACGCTCACGCAGGTCGTCACGCGGCGCAGCGTGCCGCGCGGCTCCATGCTCATGGCGCAGGGCGATCCGACGGATTCGCTCTACATCATCATCTCCGGGCGGCTCAAGGTGATGATGGGCGACGAGGAGGGCAAGGAAGTGATCCTCGCGATGCTCGGGCCCGGGGAGATCGTCGGCGAGATGGGACTGATCGACGACAGCCCGCGCTCGGCNNACGGTCACCGCGGTCGAGCCCAGCGAGCTGCTCGCGATCAGCCGGCGCGAGTTCCGCCGCTGCCTGGCGGAGAATTTCGACATGGCGATGGGCGTGATGCGGGGCCTGGTGCGCCGCCTGCGCGAGGCCGACCGCAAGATCGGCAGCCTGGCGCTGCTGGACGTCTACGGGCGCGTGGCGCGCCTGCTGATCGACATGTCGGAAGACGTGAACGGCCAGAAAGTCGTCACCAAGCGGCTGCCCAAGCAGGACATCGCGAAGATGATCGGCGCATCGCGCGAGATGGTGAGCCGGGTGATGCGGGACCTGCAACTCGGCGGCTTCATCGAGCAGCGGGGCTCGACGATCATCCTGCGCGACAAGATCCTGTTGCCGGAATGACCGCGGGGGCCGGTTCGAGGCGCGATGGCGGCAGCGAATAAGGCGCAGGGGGCGCCGCTCCCGGCGAAGCTCGCCAACCTGCTGCGCGAGGCGAAGTGGCTGGTGCTCGTTGCGCTGGCGGGCTATCTCGCGCTGATCCTCGTCACGTTCCGCAAGGCGGACCCGGGCTGGTCGCACAGCGCCACCGGCGACCTGGTGCAAAACGCCGGCGGCCGTGTCGGCGCCTGGATCGCCGATCTGCTCCTGTACCTCTTCGGCGTGTCGGCCTACTGGTGGGTCGCGCTGTGCCTGATCTTCGTGATCTGGGGCTACCGGCGGCTGGACGGCACGCCGCTCGTCGACCGGCGGCCGATGATCGTCGCGCTGGGCGGGTTTGCCCTGCTGCTGCTGTCGAGCGCGTCGCTCGAGGCGCTGCGGTTCTACACCCTGCGCGCGGAGCTGCCGCTCGCCCCCGGCGGCATGCTGGGCGCCGCGCTGGGCGCCTGGATCGCCGGTCTCGCGGGCCACACCGGCGCCACCTTGCTGCTGATCGCGATCGTCGCCGCCGGGCTCAGCCTGCTCACCGGCATCTCGTGGATCGTCGTCGCCGAGCGCATCGGGATGCTGCTCGAGGCGGCGTACGACTACGCGTTCGGCCTGTGGGAGCGGCGCCGCGATCGCCGGCTCGGCGAGCTCGCCCGGGGCGAGCGCGACGTCGTCGTCGAGGCGGAAAAGAAGCGCGAGGAGGAGCGGCCGCCGGTCGTCATCGCGCCGCCGGTGCTGGAGATCCGGAAGTCCGAGCGCGTGCAGAAGGAAAAGCAGGCGCCGCTCTTCGAGGAGCTGCCGGACACGCCGCTGCCGCCGCTCAAGCTGCTGGACGAGCCCTCGCACGAGGGCGAGACGGTCAGCGCGGAGACGCTCGAGTACACCTCGCGCCTGATCGAGAAGAAGCTCTCCGACTTCGGCGTCGCGGTGAAGGTGCTCGCCGCGTATCCGGGGCCGGTGATCACGCGCTACGAGATCGAACCCTCGGTCGGCGTGAAGGGCAGCCAGATCGTCAACCTGGTGAAGGATCTCGCGCGGGCGCTGTCGGTCGTGGCGATCCGCGTCGTCGAGACGATCCCGGGCAAGTCCTGCATGGGGCTGGAGATCCCGAATCCTCATCGGCAGACCGTGCGGCTGCAGGAGATCCTCGGCTCCGAGGTCTATCACAGCGCGCATTCGCCCCTCGCGCTCGCGCTCGGCAAGGACATCGGCGGCNNACCGGCTCGGGCAAGTCGGTCGCGATCAACGCCATGATCCTGTCGCTGCTCTACAAGGCCGAGCCGCGCCACGTGCGCCTGATCCTCGTCGATCCCAAGATGCTGGAGCTGTCGGTGTACCAGGGCATTCCGCACCTGCTGGCGCCGGTCGTCACCGACATGAAGCAGGCGGCGAACGCGCTCGCCTGGTGCGTCGCGGAGATGGACCGGCGCTACCGCCTCATGTCGTGGCTCGGCGTGCGCAACCTGTCGGGCTACAACCACAAGATCGCCGACGCCGAGAAGCACGGCCGCACCATCGAGGACCCGAACACGCTCGAATCGGGCGAGCCGCAGCCGCTGAAGACGATGCCGGTGATCGTGGTGGTCATCGACGAGCTCGCCNNCCGTCGGTGGACGTGATCACCGGGCTGATCAAGGCGAACATCCCGACGCGCATCGCGTTCCAGGTCTCCTCGCGCGTGGACGCGCGCACGATCCTCGATCAGGGCGGGGCCGAAGCGCTGCTCGGCGCGGGGGACATGCTGTACCTGCCGCCGGGAACGGGCTACCCGCAGCGCGTGCACGGCGCCTTCGTCGCGGATCACGAGGTGCACAAGGTCGTCGAGCACCTGAAGACGCTCGCCGCGCCCGAGTACATCGAGGACGTGCTCGAGCCGGCGGCGGCGGAAGGCGGTGCCGGCGCGGGCGGCGAGGGCGAGGGCGGCGAGAAGGATCCGCTCTACGACCAGGCCGTGGAGATCGTCGTGCGCACGCGCAGGCCCTCGATCTCGCTCGTGCAGCGGCACCTGCGCATCGGCNNGCCGCGCGCCTCATCGAGGACATGGAGCGCGCCGGTCTCGTCTCGCCGATGCAGTCGAACGGCAACCGCGAGGTGCTGGTCCCGGCGAAGGCCGACTGATGGGGCGCCGCGGGCTCGGGTTCGCCGCCGCGCTGCTCGGGGCGCTGTCGGTATCGGTGGCCGCGCAGGCGGCGAGCCTCGAGCGCTTCCAGGTGTACGTGCGCACGACGCAAGCGGCGCGCGCCGATTTCGAGCAGCAGGTGTTCGATCGCAGCGGCAAGCGCGTCCAGGAATCGAAGGGCAGCTTCACCTTCCTGCGGCCCGGGCGGTTCCGCTGGACCTACGCCAAGCCCTGGCCGCAGGTGATCGTCGGCGATGGCGAGCGCGTGTGGATTCACGACCTCGACCTGAACCAGGTGACCGTGCGAAAGCTGACGCGCGCGATCGGCTCGACGCCGGCGGCGCTGCTGGCGGGCGCCTCCGACATCGAGAAGGCCTTCGAGCTCTCGGACGCGGGCGCGAAGGACGGCCTCGAGTGGCTCGACGCGAAGCCGCGCGAGCGCGAGGCGGGTTTCGAGCGCGTGCGCATCGGGCTCGGGGTGGCCGGCGTCGAGGCGATGGAACTCGTCGATCACTTCGGCCAGACGACGCAGCTGCGCTTCACCCGCATCGAGCGCAACCCGAAGCTCGACGGCAGCGAGTTCCGCTTCACGCCGCCGCCCGGGGCGGACGTGCTGGGGGAGAAGTAGTCGCCGTGCCTGGAGCGCGCTTCGTGGATGCATGGCCGATCCTGGCTTTTCTCAGGGCTGCCGACTTGCAGACGCCGCAAGTCGGCAGCTCATGGAAGTGCATGACAGGCCCGGGCATCCACTACGCTTGGCTCAGGGCGGGGCATTGAGCGACCTCTTCCCAGCGGCCGAACCGGTAGCCCCCCTCGCCGATCGGTTGCGGCCGAAGACCCTCGACGAGGTGGTCGGGCAGGAGCACCTGCTCGGGCCCGGCAAGCC
>DKBI01000241.1 GCA_002451175.1 Betaproteobacteria bacterium UBA6904 | reverse complement strand
GCGAAGATGTCCTCCGTGCCATTGCCGTGATGCACGTCGAAATCGATGATGGCCACGCGCCCGATGCCGTGGGCCGCCATCGCGTGACGCGCGGCAACCGCGACGTTGTTGAAGATGCAGAAACCCATCGGCCGCGCGCGGCAGGCGTGATGCCCGGGCGGGCGCACGGCGCAGAATGCATTTTCCACTTCGCCGCGCAGGACGAGATCGGTCGCCAGGACGGCCGCGCCCGCGGCACGCAGCGCCGCGGCGAGGCTGTGCGGGTTCATCGCCGTATCGGGGTCGAGNNGCGATCAGCTGGTCCTCGATCGCGGCGAGCCGCGCGGGGCATTCCGGATGCCCCGCGCCCATGTCGTGCCGGAGACAGTCGGGGTGCGTGATGAAGGCGGTCGTCATGCCTTGGTCATGATAGCCCATCCAGTACAATCGCTTCATGCTGCTGAAGCGCAACATCACCCCGGCCTCGCAATCCCCGGTCGCTCGCGTCATCGCGGCGGCGAGCCGCATCATTCTCGGCAAGGAAGACCAGATCCGGCTTGCGCTCGCCTGCATGCTGGCGCGCGGCCACCTGCTGATCGAGGACCTGCCCGGGGTCGGCAAGACGACGCTCGCCCACGTCCTCGCCCGCTCGGTCGGGCTGCAGTTCCAGCGCATCCAGTTCACGAGCGACATGCTGCCCGCGGACATCCTCGGCGTCGCAGTCTACGAGCGCGACAGCGGCGGCTTCAAGTTTCACCCGGGGCCGATCTTCGCGCAGCTGATTCTCGCCGACGAAGTCAACCGCGCCACGCCGAAGACGCAGAGCGCGCTGCTGGAAGCCATGGAGGAGCACCAGGTGACGGCCGAGGGCGAGACGCGCAAGCTCCCTGAGCCGTTCTTCGTCATCGCGACGCAGAATCCCTCGGAGTCGGTCGGCACGTTTCCGCTGCCCGAGTCGCAGCTCGACCGGTTCCTGATGCGCATCGAGCTGGGCTACCCGGGGCGCGACGCCGAGCGCGCCCTGCTCTCGGGCATCGACCGGCGCGACCTGCTGGCCACGCTCGAGCCCTGCCTGTCGCCGGCGGAACTCGTCGAACTGCAGGAGCAGGCGCGCGCCGTGCACGTCGCACCCGCGCTGCTCGACTACATCCAGGCCATCATCGACCACACGCGGCGCTCCCCGGACTTCGCCGCCGGACTCAGTCCGCGCGCGGCGCTCGCCCTCGTGCACTCGGCGCGCGCCTGGGCGCTCATCGAGGGTCGCGACAAAGTGATCCCGGAGGACGTGCAGGCCGTGCTGCCCGGGGTCGCCACGCACCGGCTGCGTCCCGCGCACGACGCCGAGCGCCGGGTGGACATCGGCGCGATGCTGATCGCCGCGGTACCGATTCCCTGAGCTGCCCGGCGCGCTGCCGTGGCTGATCCGGGCACCCTGCATCGCGACGACACGGCGCACGACGGGGCGCCCGCGAAAGCCAGGGAAACCGCGGTCGGCGTTCCCCTGTGGGCAGGAATCGTGCTCGCCAGCGCCGCGGCGCTGGCGGGTCTGGGCCTCTGGACCTATCGGGCGGTCGACCAATCCGTGCGCGAGCTGCGCGCCTCGAGCATGAAGAACCTGCTCGACTCGGAGAGCAACGCGCTCAAGGTCTGGATCACCGAGGAGATACGCGAGGCCGAGCGCGTCGCGCGCGAACCCGCGGTGCGGGATGCGGTGGCCGCGCTCGCCGCGCTGGCCGCAAGCCCCGACACGACGCGCGAGCAGCTGTGTGCGGGCCCCGAGCGGGAAACCGTGGAGCGCGCGCTGCGCCCCCTGCTGCGCGACGTCGGCGACGCGACGTTCAACCTCACGCTGGCGAGCGGCCGCCTCATCGCCACGCGCTTTCCCGAATATTGCGGCCTGAGCGTCGATCCGCTGCGCTTCCTGCCGCAGCTGGCGCCCGTGTTTGCCGGCGACTCCCGCTTCGTCCGGCCCACCAAGGATGCGGACCGCATCGCCGGCCCGCGCGAGCTGCGCAGCGGCCCGCCTTTCGCCTGGGTCATCGTGCCGGTGCGCGATGCCGGCGAGCGCATCGTCGCCGCCCTCGGCATCGCGGAGCCCGCCGACGCCGTGTTCGCCTCGATTCTCGAGGCGGCCCGCCCCGGTCCGTCGGGCGAGGCGTTCGCCATCGACCCGCAGGGCACGATCCTGTCGGGCACTGCGGCGGGCACGGGCGCGCCCCTGCACGCGCGGCGCGCAGCCGGTGCATCGGAGGGCGTGGCGCTCGATCCCTACGTCAACCACCGCGGCGTCGAGTCCATCGGCGCGTGGCGCTGGTTGCCGGACTACGGTCTGGCGGTGGCGATCGAGCTCCCGGCGGACGAAGCCTTCGCCCCGCTGCGCTTCCTGCGGATCGCCTTCGGCGTCGTCTTCGGCGCGCTGGTCGTCGCCGTGGCCACCGCGCTCCTCAGCGCCTGGTCGGCACTGCGGTTTCGCAGCGAACTCGGCGCGACGCGGCGGCTCGGCGGATACGTGCTCGAAGAGCGCATCGGCGAAGGCGGCATGGCCGTCGTCTACCGGGCGCGGCATGCCCTGCTGAAGCGTCCCTGCGCGATCAAGCTGCTGCGCCCCGCGCGCGCCACGGACGAGACCATCGCGCGCTTCGAGCGCGAAGTGCAGCTCGCCAGCCAGCTCTCGCATCCCAACACGATCGAGATCTTCGACTACGGGCGCACCGCCGACGGGCAGTTCTACTACGCCATGGAGCTGCTCGACGGCATTACCGCGGCGGAGCTGGTCGCGCGCTGGGGCGCGGTCCCCGTGCCGCGCACGCTGCAGATTCTGCGCCAGCTTTGCGCCGGCCTCGCCGAGGCGCACGCACGCGGCCTCGTGCACCGCGACATCAANNCCCGAGAACATCATGATCTGCAGGCGCGGCGGCGAATTCGATGTCGTCAAGATTCTCGACTTCGGGCTGGTCAAGAACGTCGCGCAGCAGCACAGCCGCGACCTCACGCGCACGCTGCGCATCCTGGGAACCCCGCTGTACATGGCGCCCGAGCGCCTGCGCAATCCCGCGGACGTGGACGCGCGCGCCGACATCTACGCCGTCGGCGCCGTGGCCTTCTTCCTGATCACCGGGCGGCGGCTGTTCGATGCCAGCGACGACCTCGCGATGACGACGCAGGTGCTCAACGACGAGCCGCCGCGGCTCTCCGCGGTCGCCACGGCGCCGGTGCCGGGCGAGCTCGACCTGCTCGTCCAGGCGTGCCTGGAGAAGAAGCGCGAAGAGCGCCCGCAGCGCGTCACCGATCTCCTCGAAGCGCTCGACGCGCTGGCGCTCGAGCTGCGCTGGTCCCAGCAGGACGCGCAGGCGTGGTGGGCCACCTTCCCTGGGGTCAGACCCCAGGAGAATGGGGTCTGACCCCGTCAGAGCAGCAAGGCGATGCGTTCCTCGCCGAGCGGCAGAAAGCCGTGCCGCCCGTAGAAACGCCGCGCCTCGTCGTTGCGGTGGTGCACCGCCGTGTCGATGCGCTTCACCCCCAGGCGTCGCAATTCCTGCGCGAGCTGCCCCAGATGCGCCGAACCCACGCCCCGACCCCGCCAACCCGCGCGCACCGACACGTCGTCGAGCTTCGCGACGAGCGCGCCCGCCGACGTCGAAATTGCGAAGCAGACCACGCAAACCGCCACGGGTGTGACCGGCGCCGTTGCGGTTGCCGATCGCTCCGCGGCCGCTCCGGCCTCTGCGTAGGCAAGCCACACGAAACCGGTCTCCGGTCGCTCGACGAACAGATCGAGCGCGCGAGAAAGCGCCTCGGTGCCGCCATCGCCGTACGCGCCGCTGCTGTCCAGATAGTGCTCGTCCTCGCGCAGGAAATCGCTGAGCAACGCGAACGCGTCGCGCTGCGTCTCGCGCGTCATCCTCCGGCAGGTCACTGCGGTCATCCGTGTTCTCCTTGGCGGGGCCCGCTATGACGGCGGGCGTCGGTCCGCCGTCTCGCGCCGGCCGTCGTACCAGAAGTCGAGCCCGTCGCGCCGGCGCACCGAGGCCAGGCCACCCCTGGCGACGTTGAAAACCTGGCGCGCCAGCTCGCGCCCCGGGAACAGGCGCAGCTTGCGTCCCGAGGACAGCACCGCCGCCGGGATCATGGCGAAGCGGCCCCGCTTGCGCAGCGCCATCGCAAAGTGGATCTCCTCGCTCGCATAGTAGCGTTCGTCGAAACCGCCGACCGCCTCGAATGCCGCCCGGCGCGCGAAGAGAAAGCAGCCACCGGCCACGCCGGCGTGGAACAGGAGCCAGCAGGTGCCCTCGACGAACGCGCGCAGCGCCCAAGGCGAGTCGTGCACGTCCATCCGCACGCGTGCCCCGCCGCCCACCGCCCCGCCACGCACGGCCTCCCACATCGCGGCGAGCGTCTCGGCGCGCACCAGCGTGTCGGCGTCGACGAAGACCAGCAGATCGCCCTGCGCAGCGCGTGCCCCGGCATTGCGAACCGCGGCGATGCAGCGCAGATCCACGGGAAGCACCCGTGCGCCGTGCTCGCGCGCGATGTCCGCAGTGCCGTCGGTCGATGCGTCGTCCACGACGATGACCTCGTAGGGCTCGCCGATCTGTCGCGCCGACCGGTGCAGCGCGCGCAGCGTGCCGCCGATCATCACCGCCTCGTTGTGGGCGGGGACGATGAACGACAGGCGCACGCCGGCCGGCTTCACAGCGTGCCGATTGGCATNNCGCGCGGCGGCCAGGGTCGCGCGCGCCAGTCGGGATCGAACACGAACGAGGACCTGGTACGGCCGGGCAGCAACGCGCCGTTGCCCGCACCCTGCGCGTAGTCGTAATAGAGCTTGACGATCTGCTCCCGCGTCACCTGCTGCGCCGCCGGGTGAGCGAGGCACGCATCGCGCCACGCCCGCACGCGCGCATAGCCGCGCGTCGCCGGCAGGTCGAAATCCTCGTAGTACTCGAGAAACCAGAAGCGCATGAACAGCGGCGTGTACACCGTCTCCGCAAGCCCGAATGCATCGAACAGGAACGGTCCGACGGGAGAATGTTCGCTCAGAAACGCGTCCAACCGGGCGTACTGCCCGAGCATCGCCTCGCGCAGGGCGTCGCGCCGGGCCGCGTCCTGGTTCATCACGTAGGCGTAGCCCTGGTTGCAGAAGTCGCGCTCCATCGCGATCAGCATGCCCTCCACCGCGCGGCGATACGCATCGCGCTGCGCCACCGCCGGCTCGGGAAAGCGCGTCTCGAGGTAGTCGAGGATCACGAGGCTCTCGCGCAGAATGCGCCCGTCCTCGGTTTCGAGCACGGGGAGCGCGGTCGCGCCGCGGGTCTTCGCGAGCAGCCAGTCCGGCCGCGGTCGGGTGACGTCGATGACGCGGAATTCCGCCGCGTCGCGCCGCCCCTTGAGCGCGAGCAGAATCTCGAGCCGCTGGCAGAACGGACAGACCGGTATGTGATAGACGATGAGCACGCGGGCGGCGGGTTCAGGTTCGGGGACGGCCCAGCGCGGCAAACAGCGCGTCGCGCCGCCGCAGGCTTTCGGCCGGCCAGTATGCCTTGGCGCTGTAGTACTCCGGTACGGCCGGCACGCCTTCGGGAAGCACGACCCAGGGTTGCTTGGACGACGTGAAGATATGGATGTCCGGCGGAANNTGGCTCCAGACCGCGATCCGGCACTGGGGACAGCGCGCGATCCGCTGCCCCTTGCCGCTGTTGGACGGCGTGAGCACGATCTCCGGCAAACCTTGCAGCAGCGCGACGCGGTCCGACTCGATCATCGCATTGAGCGCAAAGGCGCTCCCGGTTTCACGCTGACACCAGCGGCAGTGACAGGCGTGCACGAACAGCGGGCGCGTCGTCATCCGGTAACGCACCGCGCGGCAGGTGCAGCCGCCGTCGAACACCTCGGCATCGGTCGGGTCCATACGGTAGCCCTCGTGAACGGCGTCCGTCCCTGGAATCAAGCTTGCTCGGCCCCGCCCTGGCGTGCCCAGGCCGCCACGCGCCGCGCCAATCCCGTCATCACCACCAGCCAGGCCGCCAGCGCCACCCAGATCATCACGCGCGAAATCCATTCCAGCGGCTGGAAATCCACCGCCAGTCCGAGCCGCACGCTCGCCACCGCGTACATGCCGAGCGGAAACACCAGGCTCCACATGAACGGCTCGTAGTTCATCGGCAGGCGCGCGACGAAATGCTTCCAGAAGCCGAACAGCACCAGCAGCGGAATCCACCAGGTTCCCCAGGCCCAGAGCATCATCGAAACGCCCTGAATGAACGGCCGCTGCGCTGCGAGAAAGGCCATCCCGGCATCCCCGCCGACCAGCGCCGTGCCCGCATTGGCGCTGATGGCCGCGGCGCCCATGATGACCCACAGCAGCGGCGACACGTCCTCGGGCCGGAGCGTGAGGAAGAAGATCCGGTAGCAGAACAGCGTCACGAAGATGCCGTAGAAGATCAGCCCCAGGCCCCAGAGCATGTGCACTTCCACCATCATGTAGCTGCCGAACGCCCCGAGCACCGGGGCAACGCGCACGCCGAGCAGCACCAGCGACTGCGTGCCCACGATCGCGATCAGCCAGCCGCCGTGGACGATGTTGACGTTGTGCTCGTGCGTAAGAAACGTGAGCACGGCGAACGCGAGGTAGAGCAGCGCGCACCAGGCGAGGAACGCGATGACCCAGCACGCAACCGCGAGCGCGTAGTGGCCGCGGTCCATCAGCAGCAGCCCGACGATGTCGGTCGCCGCCACCAGCGTGAAGTAGGAGAAGACGACGCGCGGCGACAGCAGATCGTCGCGCACCGCCCGCGCATGCAGCACGGCGCGGGCCGTGCTGAGCGCGATCAGCGCCAGCCAGGCGCCGGCCGCCACCACGAACAGCATCTCGGCGAGCGCGCCATGCCCCAGCGTCGCCAGCCCGATCGAAATGATGCCCGTCGCCATGACCAGCGCGAAATTGTTCGGGTGCAGGACTTCGAGCCGGTAGCGCGGCGCCGCCGCGGACAGCGACGGCGCGCTCATCGGGCGAGCACCCGTTTGCTCGGCAGGTCTTGCTCAGCCCGCATCATGAGGTCATCGATACGCACCCGAAACCCGAAGCCGGAACAATCGATAGGATAACGCTTGCCCGAATGCCGGCGCCCGGTCGGCGCGCGCTGCGCCTCGGCATGGCCGAACTCGGCGCCGCGAATCCCGTTCACGGGCGAAGGTATCGGTCGAAGAAAGCCTTCGGCGAACCGCAGCCCTGCTGCACCAGCAGAGCCTCATTCATGAGCAGCGTGCGGAGCGAACTCGCCTGGCCGGCACGCGGGAACATGCGATCCGCTGCGACGAGCGTCAGGGGAGCGCGCTTCCACAGGCAGGCCCTGTCGAACTTCACCACGCTGTCCGTGATCAGGGTGGTCAGGTCGGCGTACCGCCGCAAGTCGCTTTCCGTCGCCCGCTTCATCCGGATCGTCTTGCCGTGGAATTCCCAGACCGAGGCCTCGGCCAACGTCGGCAGGATGCGAAGCTGGTTGGTCAGAACCAGTGGCGCATAGCCCGGCTTCAACAGGAGCATCGACGGGTTTTCGTAGTTCGTGTTCAGGAAGAACGGCTGGCTGCTGAAGTTCTGCTCGGGAAAACGCAGCTCCCCCGAGCCGTCCGAAACCGCCTCGACCGCGAAAAGGAGCGCCTGCTCGCCGCCGTGGCCCGTCAACGTGCCCTGGCGGGCCGTTCCCCGAAACAGCGCGACGACACCCGGGACCGGCGTCCCGTCGCCCTCGTCCACCACCTTCATGGTCACCGCCGGCATGGTCGCTGCACCGACCGCGCCCGCTGCAAGAGAAAGCCAGGCGGTCAACCAGACCCGGATTGCGAAACCCGACGGGCGACCGCCATGCAGGATCCGACCCGATGCTTTTGGGACGAGCACTGCCCCCTCAATCCCGCAGCGTCATGCGGGCGCTCACCCGCGC
>DKBI01000053.1 GCA_002451175.1 Betaproteobacteria bacterium UBA6904 | reverse complement strand
GGCGATCTGATTCGGGTTGTTGGCGTCGAGCAGATACTTCACGATGAAGACGCGCTCGAAGATGTTCTCCATCCCGAGCGCCTTCTTGGCCGCCTCGGCGACGATGGTCTTGTAACCCTCGCCGTTGATCATGATCTGCCAGCGGCCGGAACGCACCGGCTTGCCGCCCTGGCGCAGGGACTTGCCCTCGTCGCCCGGCTGCTTCCAGATCGGCAGCCCCCAGTCTTCGAAATTGTGCACCGAGTCGTCCACGTGGCGGCCGACGTCGTACACGAGGTCCTCGCGGATGATGCCCATCAGATCGTTCCTGACGTAGCGCACGTAGTCCGCAGGATCGTTCTCGCCGATGTAGGTGTTGATCGCCGACAGGCCCTGCGCCACCGCGCCCGAACGCGAGAGCGCCGCCTTGTCCACCAACTTGACCTTCAGGTTGGCGCCGGAGGCCTTGATCCACTTGCCGACCTCGAATGCCGCGCCGCAGGCGGCCATGCCGCCGCCGATGATGAGGATGTCGACCTCTTCCTCGATGATCTCGGGATTTCCGAATCCGTACTCAGCCATGACTCATGTCCTTTCGTCCGGGGTACGCCGAACCCAGCGGCGCCTGCCCGATGGTTTTCAGTGGCTACTTCGCGTGGACGAAGTGCGAGGCGTCGCCCTTGTGCAGGTCCTTCGTGAACAGCACCTTGGGGTCGTCGATCTCCGCCAGATTCGCCTCCGGCTTGCCGCCGTAGGGATCGGCCATGCCTTCGGCGGTCGTGCGGATCGGGAACTTGAAGCGCTTCAGCGTGCCGTTGCGGAAGCGGATGGTCCACATGATCGAATCGGATCCCCGCAGGGGCTGCACTTGCGCGCCGAGCGGCACGACGTCCGCGTAGTGGCGCACCTCGATCGCGTTCTGCGGGCAGATCTTCACGCACGANNGTCCTGGCCCTTGCAGCCATCGCACTTCTCGGTACGTACGTAAGTCGGCATGCGCTTCTCCTTGTTTTCCTATCGCGCGGAATGACCCGCGAGTTTCACTTCAACCTTTTCGTGCGCCTCGAGGCGCGCATAGTAGTCGCGCAGGATTGCGAGCACCTCGGGGCGCGAAAACTCCGCCGGCACCTCGGCGCCCTCGGACAGCCACTTGCGCAGCTTCGTCCCGGACACCAGCAGCCGGTCCTTCTCCCCGTGCGGGCAGGTGCGCGCGGACGCCATGCCGCCGCACGCGTAGCACCAGAACGTCCAGTCGATCTTCAGGGGCTGCGTCTGCAGCGAGCCCGCCGGAATCTCGTCGAAGATGTGGTGCGCGTCGAACGGGCCGTAGTANNTCTGCCGGAACAGCGCGTGCAGCAAGGCCTCGCGCGGACCCGCGTAGCGCATGTCGAGGGGATAGCCCGACTGCACCACCGTGTTTTCGACGAAATAGTTCTCCACCAGCACCGCGATCGCGCGCGTGCGCACGTCGGCGGGAATGTCGCCGGGCTTGAGGTTGCCGAGCAGCGAATGCACGAGCACGCCGTCGCAGGTCTCGATCGCGACCTTGGCGAGGTACTCGTGCGAGCGGTGCATGGGATTGCGCGTCTGAAACGCCGCGACCCTCGACCAGCCGAGTTTCTCGAACGCCGCGCGGGTCTGCGCCGGGGTCATGAAGAGCCCGCCGTAGGCGGCCCCGAACCCGCCGTCGGAAAGCACTCGGACCGGGCCGGCGAGATTCACGTCGCCCTGCTCCATCACCATGCGCACGCCCGGGTGTTCCGCGTCGGTCGTGCGGAACACGGTCGCGCATTCATGCGCCTTGTTGATGGCGTACTTCTCGGTGATCTGCATCGTGGCGAGGATGTCGCCGGTGTCCGGATCCGCGAGCGCGACATCGGTGCCGGTCTTGAACGCCTGCACGGTGTCCGCGCTCGCCGAGAGCGTGATCGGGATGGGCCAGAACAGGCCGTTGGCCATGCGATATCCGTCGCAGACGCCCTGCCAGTCGGCATGCGTCATGAAGCCGTCCAGCGGGGTGAACCCGCCGATGCCGAGCATGATGAGGTCGCCTTTTTCGCGCGAACTCACGACCACCTTCGGCAACGTCGCCGCACGTTGCCGTTCAGCGCGCAGCGCCTCGCCTTCCAGCAACAGCGGGCGCAGGCCCTTACCGCCGTGTGGACTGACCAAACCCGCCATAGGGAAAACCTGGTTTCACGCGAGAAAGCAAAGGGTTGAAACGCATTCCGAACCGCGTGCCGAAAGCTAACATGCGCCGCCGAGCCGATCGCAAGATGTTGCTGATCCGATAATAAGCGGAAGCAATGGCCTTATTGAAAAGGCTCGTCGCCCCGCCTATCGCCGGCGCATCTCCCGCGTTTCGCGGGTGTGCTCGGCACGCAATTCCTTGAGGCGCGCGTCGACCGCCGACAACTCGTAGAAGTCGCCGTCACCCGCGGCCTGCGCGAGCCGCAGCTGTTCGATCGCCGCCGGCAGGCTGCCCTTGAGCACGTACAACTCCGCGAGCGCCTGATGCTGCTGCAGCCGGCGACCGAGCGCGGCATAGGTCTGGGCGCGCAGCGCGAGCAGCGTCTGGTCGCGCGGGTACAGGCGAAGCTGATCGCCCGCCAGCGCGAGCGCCTCGCTGTGGCGCCCCGCCGCGTTCAGGCCATCGGCGTACGCGTACGCCAGCGCGCGCCGGTTCGGCCAGCGCGCGAATGCTTCCTTCAGCACGGCCAGGGACTCCTCGGACCGGTTCAGCGCCTTGAGCACGCGCGCGTTCAGCTGGGCAATCATCGGCGAGGCCGTCCCGCCGGCGCCCAGGCGATCCAGTTCCGCCGCGGCGTCCTTTGGCTGCCTCGCCCTCAGCAGGGCCACCGCGAGCCCGAAACGCGTGGCCGACTCGTTGGCAAAGCGCCGCTCGGACAGCGCGGCCCGGAAATGCGTCACCGCGTCCTGAGGCTCCCCGGTCTCGGCCCGCAGCTTGGCGCGCACGAGGTGATACTCGATGTTGTCCAGATGTTGCCGGTACGGCCGGCTTGCCGCACGCGCCTGCGCATCCGCGATCCGCTCCGTGGTCACCGGGTGCGTGCGCAGGTAACCCGGCAGCGTACCGTCGTCGTAGATCCGCGTGTAGCGCTGCATCTTCTCGAAGAACCCGCTCATCGAGTGCGTGTCGAAACCGCCATTGGCGAGGGTTTGGAAACCGATCCGGTCCGCCTCGCGCTCGTAGTCGCGGGAATAACTCAGCTGCGACTGCACCGCGACGCCCTGCGCCGCCATCGCCCCGGCCTGCGCGATGTCCGGGTTCGAGCGCGCCAGGAGCAATGCGGCGGCCATGGCGATCAGCATCGGCAGCTGGGCCTGCTGCTGCGCGCCGAGCATGCGGGCGATGTGACGCTGGGTGACGTGCGCCATCTCGTGCGCCAGGACGGATGCCACTTCCGACTCGTTCTCCGAGGCGACGAGCAGGCCCGTGTGCACGCCGATGAACCCCCCGGGCAGCGCAAATGCGTTGATCGTGCCGTCCCGCACGACGAAGAACTCGAAGTCGTGCCGCCCGCCGGGAACCGCCGCCGACAACCGCGCCCCCAGCTCCGCCAGGTAGTCCGCGACCTCGGGATCGTCCAGATACGTCGCGTCCCGCGCGCGGATTTCGCGCACGATGCTTTCGCCAATCTTGCGTTCGATGGCCGGCGGCAGGATGCCGCCCGCACCGTCGCCCAGGTCGGGCAGCGACTGCGCAAACGCGCGGGGCGCCAGGCCGACCGCCAATCCCAAGAGAATCAACAATATGCGCACGCGACTATGATACCTTTGCCGCGCCCAAGTTCATTTTCCGGAGCGGCCGGTGGCGAGGAGAGCATTGACGCATTTCGATCGCGGGGGACGGGCTCACATGGTCGATGTGGGCGGCAAGGTCGAAACCATACGCGTTGCGATCGCCTCCGGGTGTATCCAAATGCAACCGGCGACGCTCCGCCTCGTGCAGAAAGGCCGTGCTGCCAAAGGAGACGTCCTCGGCGTCGCGCGGCTCGCGGCCATCCAGGCCGCGAAGCGCACGCCCGACCTCATCCCGCTCGCGCACCCGATCGGTCTCACGCGCGTCGCGGCCGACTTCGAGCTGAATGCTCGCGCCGGGGAGATCACGCTGCGCGTGCAGGCGGAGTGCAACGGGCGGACGGGCGTCGAGATGGAGGCGTTGTGCGCCGCGACGGTCGGCCTGCTGACGATCTACGACATGCTGAAGGCCGTGGATCGCGGCATGACCATTCGCGCCGTCCGGCTGGAGGAAAAGCGCGGCGGCGCATCGGGAATCTGGAAGCGGCCGAAGCGAAAGCGCATGAACAAATAAGAACTATTCATTCCGCAAACCTTTGCGTAAACGGAAATTAGGCGATACGATCCCCGGTTGAGGAGGTGAGCATGCCTACAAATCGCAGGAATGCATTGAAGCGCGCTGGAGCGGCCGGGACCCTGGGTGCCGCCATGGCCGCGGGCCTCTTGCGCCCGCAGGATCTGCTGGCGGCCGGGTGGAACAAGGACGCGTTCGGCGCGAAGTCGCCGCTGGATGCGGTCAAGAACCTCGGCGCCGGCAGTCTGACGGACAGCAAGGACATCGTCATCGAGGCCCCGCAGATCGCGGAAAACGGCGCGGTGGTGCCGATCGAAGTGACGAGCAACGTGCCCAACACGAAGTCGATTGCCGTGCTGATCGAGAAGAACCCCTTCCCGCTCGCGGCCAAGTTCGACTTCATGGACGGCGCGATGCCCTTCGTCAAGGTCAACGTCAAGATGGGCGAGTCGTCGAACGTGCGCGTCATCGCCGAGGCGGGCGGCAAGCATTTCACGGCGATGAAGGAAGTCAAAGTCACCATCGGCGGATGCGGAGGCTGAGATGGCAGATCCCATGAAAATTCGTGCCACGCTGAAAGGCGACGTCGCCGACGTGCGCGTGCTAATGGCCCATCCGATGGAGACCGGCCAGCGCAAGGACAACGCCGGCAAGATCATCCCCGTGCATTTCATCCAGGAGATGAGCGTCAAGGTCAACGGCAAGACGGTCATCGAAGGGCAGATCAGCCAGGCGATCTCGCGCAACCCGGTGTTCTCCTTCCGCGTGAAGGGCGCCAAGGCGGGCGACAAGGTCGAGATCAGCTGGCTCGACAACAAGGGCGACAAGAATCTGACGGAAGCGGCGATCGCCTGATCGCCGC
>DKBI01000046.1 GCA_002451175.1 Betaproteobacteria bacterium UBA6904 | reverse complement strand
CAGCCCGGCTTCGACAACCAGACCAACGAGCCGGCGGTGCACCTGCGCCTCGACGGCCCCGGCGCGCGCATCTTCCAGGAGGTCACGCGCGAGAGCGTCGGCAAGCGCATGGCCATCCTGCTGATCGAGAAGAACAAGGGCGAAGTCATCACCGCGCCGGTCATCCGTACGGAAATCCCGGGCGGCCGCGTGCAGATCTCGGGGCGCATGAGCACCCGCGAGGCGAACGACACGGCGCTGCTGCTGCGCGCGGGCTCGCTCGCCGCGCCGATGGAGATCATCGAGGAGCGCACCGTCGGCCCGAGCCTCGGCCGCGAGAACATCGAGAAGGGGTTCAGCGCGACGAAGTGGGGATTCCTCGCGATCGTGCTGTTCATGTCGGTCTACTACGTGCTCTTCGGGGTATTCTCCTCGGTCGCGCTGGCGGTCAACCTGCTGTTCCTCGTCGCCATCCTGTCGCTGCTGCAGGCGACGCTNNTCGCCGCCGGCTACGAGCGCGCGTGGGGCACGATTCTCGACTCCAACGTGACGACGCTGATCGCCGGCCTCGCGCTGCTCATCTTCGGGTCCGGGCCGGTGCGCGGCTTCGCCGTCGTGCACTGCCTCGGCATCCTCACCTCCATCGTGTCGTCGGTCGTCGTATCGCGCGCCATCGTCAACCTCTTCTACGGCCACCGCCGCAAGGTCGGGCGGCTGCAGATCGGCGACACGGCGTGGAAGTGAAGGGATAGCGAGCCATGGAATTCTTCAAGATCCGCCGCGTCATCCCGTTCATGCGGTATGCGCTCATCTTCAACGTCATCTCGCTGATCACCTTCATCCTCGCCGTCGTCTTCCTCGCCACCAAGGGGCTCAATTTCTCGGTCGAGTTCACGGGCGGGACGCTGATGGAGGTGAACTACAAGCAGAGCGCCGACGCCCAGAAGATCCGCGAGACCCTCGAGGGCGCGGGGCTCAAGGTCGAGGTGCAGAACTTCGGCTCCTCGCACGACGTCCTCATCCGCATGCCGCTCGCCAAGGACCAGTCGTCCGCCGATCTGTCGCAGAAGGTGGTCGGCCTGCTCAAGGGCCAGGACGCCTCCGCGGAGCTGCGCCGCGTCGAGTTCGTCGGCCCGCAGGTGGGCGAGGAACTCGCCGAGTACGGCGCGCTCGCGCTGCTGGTCACCGCGGTCGGGATCGTGCTCTACCTGTGGATGCGCTTCGAATGGCGCTTCGGGCTGTCGGCGATCATCGCCAACCTGCACGACGTCATCATCATCCTCGGCTGCTTCGCGCTCTTCCAGTGGGAATTCTCGCTGCCGGTGCTCGCCGCGGTGCTCGCGGTGCTCGGCTACTCGGTCAACGAATCGGTCGTCGTGTTCGACCGCGTGCGGGAGAACTTCCGCAAGATGCGCAAGGCCAGCGTCCCCGAGGTCATCGACTCGGCGATCACGGGCGTCATCTCGCGGACGATCATCACCCACCTCTCGACGCAGATGATGGTGACGACGATGCTGGTGTTCGGCGGCGCGGCGCTGCACTACTTCGCGCTCGCGCTCACCATCGGCATCTGCTTCGGCATCTACTCGTCCGTCCTCGTCGCGAGCCCGCTCGTGATGTGGCTCGGCGTGGACCGCTCGCAGTTCGTCAAGCCGCTCAAGCGCGACCGGCGCGACGAGCACGAGGGCGCCGTCGTCTAAGGCATTGGGGTCAGACCCCAATCCGGCTACTTCAGGATCTGCACCAGGTTCGAGTAGTCGTCGGTCCAGGGGCGCCAGTCGTCGCGCGTCTCCGGGGCGGCGGCCCCGGCCGCGGTGATCTCGGGGCGCTCGAGCGCCTGCGCGTCGCGCGACACCAGCAACCAGGTGCTGGTGGTCTTGTCGTCCGATGATTCCTCGTCCACGAGCACGGCGTGCGCCTGGTGCTCCGCGGCCAGCCGCGCCACCACCGGCACGAGATTGAGAAACCGGTTGGAGACGTGGAAGGCGACGATGCCGTCGCCCTTCATGTGCCTCAGGTACACACCGAGCGCCTCCTTCGTGATCAGGTGCACCGGGATCGAATCGCTGGAGAAGGCGTCGATCGCCAGCACGTCGAAGCCCTGCGGCGGCTCGCGCTCGAGCGAGAGCCGCGCATCGCCCAGCACCAGCTCGATGGTCGCGTCGCTGTCCGACAGATACGCGAATTCGCGCTGCGCCACCTCGAGCACTTCGGGATTGATGTCGTAGAACCTGTAGGTGTCCCCGCGGCGCCCATAGGCGGCCAAGGTGCCGGTGCCGAGGCCGATGACCCCCACGCGCACCGCCTCGCGGTCGCTCAGCGAGAGGAGCGCCGCGCCGATGCCCGAGCTGTTCTGGTAGTAGGTCGTGGCCCGGTGCCGGAAATTCGGATGCAGGTACTGCTCGCCGTGCATGATGACGCCGTGCAGGAGGCGCCGCAGATAGTTCTCCGCGCCCGGCTCGCCGTATTCCTTGACGCGCATGACGCCGTAGAAGTTGCGCGTCGCGAAACGCACGTCCTTCTGAAAGCGCAGGCCGTCGTACAGCGCGCAGCCCGCGCTCGCCATCAGCACGCCGAGGCTGGCCACGCGCGCAACGTTGTTCAACCCGCCAAAACGCACCGCGGCGAGCAGCGCGAGCGCGGCGAGCCCGAGACCCAGTTCCGTGTAGGCGCTGAAGGCGAGCGGCGCCACGACCGCGACCAGCAGCCCGCCGAGCGCGCCGCCCGCGGAGACGGTCAGATAGAAGGCCGTCAAATGGCGCGGGGCGGGGCGCGCCTGGTACAGCTCCCCATGGCAGAACAGGCAGGCGACGAACAGCCCGGACAGGTACATGCCAAGCTGCAGCCAGAGATCGAACTGGTGGTCGGTATCCACCAGCAGCCACAGCATGCCGCCGATCCAGACCAGCACGAAGCTCCACGCGGTCTGCGGCCGGTACCAGCCGCGCCCTTCGAACGCGATGATGAAGGTCAGGAGATAGAGCGTGAGCGGCGCGAGCCAGAGCAGCGGGATCGAGGCGACGTTCTGCGTGATGTGATTGGTCACCGCGAGCAGCAGCACCGATCCGACCCCGGAAAGCGCGAGCCACAGCAGGTAGTCGCCGCGTCTCGGACCCGCCGGCTCGGCCGCCGTGGCGGCCGTCGCGACCCGCACCGCCGGACCCGCCGTCGCCGCCTGCCAGGACAACGCGGCGCAGAGCAGCGCGAACAGCGCGAACAGACCCGACCACAGCGACACCTGCTCGTGGTTGCCGAGATAGGGCTCGACGAGGAGCGGGTAGCCGACGAGCGCGAGCAGGGACGCGAGATTCGAGATGGCGAACAGCCGATACGGATTGGCGCCGGGCCGCACGCGCGCAAACCAGGCCTGCAGCAGCGGACTGGTGGCGGACAGCAGCAGGTAGGGCAGCCCCACCGTCGCCGTGAGGAGCAGCAGGATATGCAGCGTCGGCGCCTCGTCGCCTCGCGGCTTCCAGCTCTCCGCCGGCGCGATCGGCAGCGTCGCGAGCGCAGCCGCGAGCAGCACGGTGTGCAGCGCCGCCTGCAGCCGCGGCGAGAGCCTCGCGTTCGTGCCGTGCGCATACGCGTACCCGGCGAGCAGCATCGACTGGAAGAACAGCATGCAGGTCGTCCACACCGCGGCCGTGCCGCCGAACCACGGCAGGATCAGCCGCGCGAGCAGCGGCTGCACGAGAAACAGCAGGAACGCCGACAGGAAGATCGTCGCCGCGTAGAACATCGCGGCGTTCAGATGCGCTTCGCGAGCGTCGCGGCGAGACCGGTGTACCCGGCCGGCGTCAGCGCAAGCAGCCGGCGCCGGGCGGCCGCCGGAATCTTCAGGCGGCGGATGAACGCCGCGAGCTGCGCGCGGTTCAGCCGCCGGCCGCGCGTGAGCGCCTTCAACTGATCGTAGGCATCGGGCACGCCGTACCGGCGCATGACCTGCTGGATCGGCTCGGCCAGCACTTCCCAGTTCGCCTCGAGGTCGGCGGCCAGTCGCGCCGGGTCGGCTTCGAGCTTGCCGAGGCCGCGCAGGCACGCGCCGTAGGCGAGGAGCGTGTGGCCGAGCGCCATGCCGACGTTGCGCAGGGCGGTGGAGTCCGACAGATCGCGCTGCCAGCGCGACACGGGCAGCTTGTCCGCGAGATGCCGCAGGAGCGCATTCGCGACCCCGAGATTGCCCTCGGAATTCTCGAAATCGATCGGGTTGACNNTTGTAGTTGCCGACCGCGCCGTTGATCTTGCCCAGGATGCGCACGGCGGCGATCGCCCGGCGCGCGCGCCGCAGGCGGTGCACCACGTTGGCGATTTCCTTGCCCAGCGTCGTCGGCGACGCGGGCTGGCCGTGCGTGCGCGAGAGCATCGGCTGCCCGGCGTGCCGGTGCGCGAGCGCGCGAAGCACCGCGATCAGCTCGTCGAGCTTCGGCAGCATGACGCGCTCGCGGGATTCCGCGAGCATCAGCGCGTACGCCAGGTTGTTGATGTCCTCGGAGGTGCAGGCGAAGTGGATGAATTCCAGCGAGCGCTGCACGTCGCGGTTCTCGGCAAGCCGTTCGCGCAACCAGTACTCGATCGCCTTGACGTCGTGGTTGGTCTCCGCCTCGATCCGCTTGATGCGCTCGCTGTCCTGCGCGCTGAAGCCGGTCTCCAGACCGGCCAGCGCGGCGCGCGCCGCCTTGGACAGCGGCGGGAGCTCGCGGATCGCCGGTGCAGCGGCGAGGGCCTGCAGCCATTGCAGCTCGACGCGCACCCGATAGCGGATCAGGGCGTGCTCGCTGAAGAAGCTGCGGAGGGGGTCGGCCGATCGGGCATACCGCCCGTCGAGCGGCGACAGCGCGGTGAGCGGCGAGGCCATGGTGCGTATTATAGATGGCCATGCTGCAGCACATCATCGCCGAGGCGCGCGCGTGCCGGCTGTGCGCCGCGGATCTGCCGCTCGGACCGCGGCCGGTGTTCATCGCGCGACCCGGCGCACGGCTGCTGATCGTCGGTCAGGCCCCCGGCCGCCGGGTACACGAAACCGGCATACCCTGGAACGACCCCTCGGGCGACAACCTCAGGACCTGGCTGGCGATCGGGCGCGATGCGTTCTACGGCGATGCGCGCATTGCGATCATCCCCGCGGGCCTCTGCTATCCGGGGACCGGAGCGGGCGGCGACCTGCCGCCGCGCCCGGAGTGCGCGCCCCGATGGCACCCTCAGTTTCGAGCGGCGATGCCCCGCGTCGCGCTCACGCTCGTGATCGGGCAGTACGCCCAGGCCTACTATCTGGGCGATCGGCGCAAACGCACCCTCGCCGACACGGTGCATGCCTGGCGCGACTACGGACCGCGGTTCTTCCCGCTGCCGCACCCCAGCCCGCGAAACCGCCTGTGGTTGAAACGCAACTCCTGGTTCGAGCAGGAGGTCGTCCCGGCGCTGCGCCACCGTGTGCGGGCCGTCCTTGGCCTCACGCCTGCCTAGCGCCGCGAAAAGCCGCGGGGCCAGATCACGCGCGGAACCACTGGCGCGGTAACATCCTCCCGTCCCGCATTACTCCGACCCCAGAATGAAACTCCTCGCCTCGCTCGCCAGCCCCTATACCCGCAAGGTGAGAATCGTCCTTGCCGAGAAGCACATCGATTGCGATCTCGAGGTGGTCGACGTCTCGCCCGCGGACAACGCCGTCAACGAGCACAACCCGCTCGGCAAGGTGCCGACGCTCGTGCTGGACGACGGCACCGCGCTCTACGATTCGCGCGTCATCGTCGAGTTCCTCGACAACGCCTCCCCCGCCTCGCGCCTGATTCCGGAGAGCAACCGCGAGCGCGTCGCGGTGCGGCGCTGGGAAGCGCTGGCCGACGGGGTGCTGGACGCGGGATTGCTGGTGCGTTACGAGCAATTGCGCCCCGAGAGCGAGCGCGGCTCGGCCTGGGTCGCCAAGCAGGTGGCCCGGGCCAAGCGCGGGCTGGAGCGCCTCGATGCCGACCTGGGCAGCGAGGACTGGTGCCACGGCGATCGCTATTCGCTCGCCGACATCGCGGTCGCCTGCTGCGTCGGCTGGTTCGATTTTCGCAAGCCGGGCGGCGTGGACGGCCGCACCGGGTACCCCAATCTCGCCCGCCATTACGATCGCCTGATGGAGCGCCCGGAGTTCGCCGACACGGCACCCAAAGCCTGAGCGCGACCCGTCGTAAGACCAAGGCATGAGGCCTGACCGGAGCGCCTCGCGGTAACATGCGCTGCCGCCCGACGCGTGTCGCTCGCGGCGGCGAAATTCATCCACACCACAGACCGGGGAGTCATCGATGAACCAGATCGTCACCGCAGTGTGCTGTTTGCTGCTGGCCGCCGCGCCGGCGTTCGCGCAGGACAAGGCAAAGGCAGAAGCGAAGAAGGAAACGCCCGCCGCCGAGAAGAAAGCCGAGCCGGCGAAAAAGGCGCCGAGCGCGGCGCAGAAGAAGCAGCAGGAGCGCATGACCGACTGCAATGCCAAGGCCGGCGAGAAGAAACTGGAGGGCGACGCACGCAAGAAATTCATGAGTGCCTGCCTCAAGGGCGAGGACGCCGGCGGGAAAACGGCTCAGCAGGACAAGATGACTTCCTGCAACAAGGCAGCTGGCGAGAAGAAGCTGGCGGGCGACGCGCGGAAGAAGTTCATGAGCGACTGCCTC
>DKBI01000181.1 GCA_002451175.1 Betaproteobacteria bacterium UBA6904 | reverse complement strand
GGAACTCGACGCGCTGAAACGCGAAGTGCAGCTCGCGAATCGCACGCCGTAGCACGGGCGCACGCGCTCGGCGCGCGAGGCCGTGCGCCACCGCCCGCGTCGGAGGACGGGACGGCTGACTCGGGTACTATGTCGAGAGGCATCTTCATTGCCGTGCGCAGCGCGACGCCGCGCACGGGCATCGCATGGCGGCGGCACGAGGCATGGTCGTTCGTACAATGGCCGATGATCGGGAATCGGTGAGCTCGATGACGCGGGAGGCAGACCGGCGCGCGGTGGCGCTCTGGCTCTTCCTGTGCGCGGCGATGGTGTTCGCGATGATCGTCGTCGGCGGAATCACGCGCCTGACGCACTCGGGGCTTTCGATCGTCGAGTGGCAGCCGCTCCTCGGCGCCCTGCCCCCGCTCTCGCACGCCGACTGGGAGACGCTGTTCGCGAAGTACCGCGAAACACCGGAATTCCGGCTCGTGAACTTCGACATGGATCTCGCGGGGTTCCAGCGCATTTTCTGGTGGGAGTGGGTTCACCGGCTGCTCGGCCGGGTGATCGGCGCGGTGTTCTTCGTGCCCTTCCTGTGGTTTCTGCTGCAGCGCCGCGTCGATACGCTGCTGGCGGCGAAACTGGCCGGGGTCTTCGTCCTGGGCGCGCTGCAGGGTGCGCTGGGCTGGTACATGGTGACGAGCGGCCTGGTGGACGATCCNNTCGCGATCGCCGGCATCGTCTATCTGCAGGCGCTGAGCGGCGGCTTCGTCGCCGGTCTGCGCGCCGGCTACGCGTACAACACCTTCCCGCTCATGAACGGGCATCTCGTGCCCCCGGAGATCCTCATGCTCGAGCCCTGGTGGAAGAATTTTCTCTACAACATGGCGACCGTCCAGTTCGTGCACCGGGGCATCGCCTGGCTGCTCATCGCGCTCGTGCCCTGGCTTTGGTGGCGCGCGAGACGCGAATCGCTGGCGCCGCGCCAGCGCCTTGCCGGCCATGCCCTGCTCGCGGCGCTCGGCCTGCAGGTGGCGCTCGGCGTCGCCACGCTGCTGACCGCAGTGCCGGTTTCCCTGGGCGCAGCGCACCAAGGGGGCGCGGCGCTGCTGCTGGCCGCCGCACTCTGGGCGGCGCACGCGCTGCGCCCGCCGGTCCGGCACGCCCCAGCGGCTTGAGGCATGTCAAACTGACGCCGGAGCCCGCTCTGACAATGCGCCCAACACGCCCCGGGAACTGACCCCATGCCCTCCGTATCGGACGCGCTGACCGACCACCATCGCCGCTGCCGCGATCTCTTCGCGCAGGTCGGGGACACGGTGCGCGCAGGCGACTGGCGCGCGTTCGGCGCGAGACTCGTCGCCCTGCGCGAGGATCTTCTCGGCCACTTCCGCTTCGAGGAGGAGCGCCTGTTTCCGGTCTACGAGGAAGCCCGCGGCGTGAGTGACGCCACGCAGGAGCTGCGCACCCAGCACGACGACATTCGCGCGATTCTCTGGGCGCTGTCTTCCGCGTCGGCGGCGCACGACCCCGAGAGCTGCCGCCGGGAATTCGCCACGCTGGCGCGCTTGTTCGAGCAGCATGCGCAGACCGAGGAGCGCATGATGTATCCCGCGTTCGAGCGTTCTCTCGGGGCGCGCGCCGCCGCGGTCGCGGCGCAGGCGCGCGCAGCCACCGGCGCGCTCGACGTGCGGGGCTTGCCGCCGCCGGAACCCTTCCTGCGCATGATGCAGTCGCTGTCGAGCGCGCCGGACCGTCCCCTGCGCGTGCTCGTCGGGCAGGAGCCGCTCACGCTCTACGCCGTCCTGCAGGAACAGGGCTTCGGCCATCGCGCGCGGCCGCTGGCCGACGGTGGTTTCGAGGTCATCATCGAGCGCGCCGCGCACTGACGCCCGACCGGCCATGCCGCCCTATACGCTGCCGCAGTTCGTTGCCGACCTGCGCGGCATCGCCGCCGGGGAGCCACCCGTCAGGGACATCCTCGTCCGCGTGAAGCCGCTTGCGCAACGGCTGGCGGCTTCCGCCGACCTGCGCGCGCGCCTGAGCGGCGCGTGCGACCCGCAGCAGGGATTCGGATTCCAGGTGCTGCACGAGGAGCCTGACCACACGCTCGCCGTGGCGGCGCTCAGCTGGCTGCCCGGGCGCGGGACGCCACCGCACGACCACGGCACCTGGGGCATCGTGGTGGGCGTCGAGGGCGACGAGATCAACGCCTTCTGGCAGCGCGTGGACGACGGCCGCACGCCGGGCCACGCGGAGCTTCGCAAGCTGAGCGAGAAGACCTTCCGGCCGGGGGAGGCCATCGCCCTCACGCCGGACATCATTCACAGCGTGCACAATCCTTCGGACCGCGTCAGCGTGTCGCTGCATGTCTATGGCAAGAACATCAATTTCACCGGCCGCTCTCGGTTCGACGTCGAGCAGCGCACCGTCACGCCGTGGATCGTGACGCAGAGCTGACCGCCGCGGCACCTGCCCGCCCCGGAACCGCGTGGAAGCGCTGATTCTGTCGACGGCCGTCGTCGCGCTCGCCGAAATGGGCGACAAGACGCAGCTGCTGTCCTTCGTGCTCGCCGCCCGGTTGAAGAGGCGCGTGCCGATCATGCTCGGCATTCTGTTCGCCACGCTGGCGAACCATTTCCTCGCGGGATCCGTCGGCGCCTGGCTGGCGACGCTCGTCGCCCCGGGCACGCTGCGCTGGATCGTCGCGATCTCGTTTTTCGCCTTCGGCGCCTGGGCGCTCGTCCCGGACAAGCTGGAGGGCGAGCGCGACCTGCGCGGCGCGGGCGTCTTCCTGACGACGCTCGTCGCGTTCTTCCTCGTGGAAATGGGCGACAAGACCCAGCTCGCCACGGTCGCGCTCGCAGCGCGCTACGATTCGCTCACCCTGGTGGTGCTCGGTACGACGCTGGGCATGATGCTGGCGAACGTCCCGGCCGTCTGGATCGGCGCGACGCTCGCGCACCGCGTCAACATGCAGGCCTTGCGCTGGGTGGCGGCAGGCTTGTTCGTGGTGCTGGGAATCCTGACGCTGATCGTGCCGGATGTCCGCGCATCGGCGGGCGCCGTGGCACCCCGCTGACGCTGCTCCGCCGGCACTGCCTATATACTTGCCGCAGGAGGTTCCCCATGGCCAAGGTGAGCATGTCTCTGAGTCTTCCCGTGCCGATCGAGCAGGCGTGGCGACTGATCGGCGGTTTCAACGCGCTGCCCGAGTGGCACCCTGCCGTCGAGAAGAGCGAACTGCAGGACGGCGGCCGCCTGCGCAGCCTGCAGATCGCCGGCGGCGCGACGCTCGTCGAGCGCCTCGACACCTTCAGTGAGAACGACCACTGCTACACCTATACGATCGAGCAGGGGCCGCTCCCCGTCGCGCAGTACAAAGCCACGATCCGGCTGCGGCAGGAGCCTGGCAAGCCGGGCTGCGTCGTCGACTGGTCGAGCGAATTCACCCCGTCGGGCGCGCCGGAGGGCGACGCGGTGGCGGCGATCCGCAACATCTATCAGGCCGGGTTCGACAATCTGAAGCGCATGTTCGGCGGCTAGCCAGTGCCGTCCGCGGTCCAGGCGGAACAGAGCGGGGCCGGCGGCGCGTCAACCCGCGGGCGGCTGAAACGTTTATGGAAATGGGCCGATATGGGAAAATGCCGTGCTTTCAACAAGATCCCGCTTTGATCGGAAAACCGTGACTCTATCGAAAGGAAATTGCATGCTGGTTCGTTCCGCCGTTATTGCCGCGCTCGCGCTCGGCCTCACCGCCGCTGGCTCCGCGCAGGCCGACGAAGCCCTGGCGAAGAAGCACAACTGCCTCGCCTGTCACCAGATCGACAAGAAGTCCGTCGGCCCGGCGTACAAGGACGTCGCCAAGAAGTACAAGGGCCAGAACGTGGCCGCCAAGCTCGAAGAGAAAGTCAAGAAGGGCGGCGCCGGCGTCTGGGGCCAGGTGCCGATGGCGCCGAACCCCACCGTGCCCGACGCGGACATCAAGAAGCTGGTCGCCTGGATTCTGGCGATGTAGTTTCGCGGTCGATCAGGACTGCACGACGGGGGCTGCGGCCCCCGTTTTCGTTTCCGCCCGCCGCAGGTGGGCGCCCTGGCGCTCGAGCTCCGTCTGCAGCTCGCCGACGTCCACCGACCGGGGCGCCACCCCGTGCCGCGCGGCGAGCGCGGCCGCCACGCCCGCGCCCTGCCCGGTGATCCAGCATTGCGGGATCTCGCGCAGAAAGCCGTGCGAGTTGGGATCGCAGGCGATGTGGCGTCCGCAGGCCAGCAGCCCGTCCAGTTGCTCGGGCACGAGCGCGCCGTAGGGAATCGAGATGTTCGGGAACTTCGGCGACACGCTCGGCGTGACGCCGATCTCGTCGGCGAACGCGGTGCCGCTCGGCCACTGCGCTCGCGTGACGCGCGCCACCCCCGCCAATCGCCGGCTGTGCCGCACGCCGAGCTGCGGCGCCGAGAGCATCAGGAACGCGCGCTCGAAGCCGGGCGCATTCGCGCGGTAATAATCGAGGTGCTCGGCCATCAACTGGTGCGAGCGGATCTCGACCTCGGTCTGGTCGTCGGCGTCGAGCCCGGAGAATCCCGACTGGCGAGGTCCCATGAAGAGCGCGACGTCGTTCCGCCAGGATACGAACGGGCGCTCGAAGAGGCGCAGCCGCTCGCGCCCGCGGGCCATGAACTGGGTGAACTGTTCCGGCTGCCCCGCCTTGAACTCCAGCCAGCGCGCCATGTCCACACCGCCGAAGAGCCACGCGGTGTTCATGCAGTGGTGGATGTCGTGCTCCTCGACGTCCGATTCGAACGCCGCCCCGGCGCGCGCGAACACGTCGCCATCGCCGGTCGCGTCCACGACGACCTTGGCGAAGATGGCCTGGCGCCCCGCCTTCGATTCGAAGATCGCGCCGCGCACCGCGCCCTCACCGACGATCGGCAATGCCGCCCAGGTATGGAACACGAGATGCGCCTTGCTCTCGAGCACCAGCGCCTGCGACAGCAGCTTCAGCCGCTCCGGGTCGATGGTCGGCGACCAGGTCACGACGCCGTGGTACGACGCCGTGCGGTGCGACCAGTACTCGGCGCGCGCCGGATCGCGCGACCCCCACTCCTCGCGCGCGGGCCCCGCCACGGCGTCCGCCGGCAGCCGGTCGAGGACTTCCTCGGCGAATCCGCGAATGACGTGCCGCCCTGCCCAGTCGGTCATCCGGTCGATCCAGATCACCAGCCCGCCCGTGGACAGCCCGCCCAGATGGTTGTAGCGCTCGAGCAGGACGACGTCCGCGCCCATGCGCGCCGCCGCGACAGCTGCCGCGGTCCCGGAGGGCCCGCCGCCGACCACCAGCACGTCGCACTGGCCGTACACGGGAATGTCGCGCGCCGCCTCGCGGAACGTGCCCTGTGCGGCGCGGCGCGCGCGCGTGCGCTCGGCCTCGAAAAAATCGGAGACGAGCAGCCGCTCGTCACCGCGCCGGGGCGTCTTCATTCAGTCCGGGCGAATGCCGTTGTCCTTCACGACTTTCGCCCAGCGCTGCATTTCGTCCGTGAGCCACTTCTGCAGTCCTTCGGGGGAGCTCGCCTGCAGATCCATGCCGAGCGTCTCGGTCAGCGTCTTGCGCACGTCCGGCAGATTGACGGCCTTCACCAGCTCGGCGTGAAACTTGTCGACGATCGGCTTCGGCGTGCCCGCAGGCGCGAAGATGCCCCACCAGGCGAGCGCCGAGAAGCCCTTGAAACCCTGCTCCGCGAGGGCCGGCACGTCGGGCATGACGTGCGAGCGCTTGTCGCCAGTGACCGCGACGGCGCGCAGCTTCCCGCCCTTCACGTGTCCGGCCAGCACGGCCACCGAGCCGATCGCGAGCTCCACCTGCCCGCCGATCGCGTCCTGCGTCATCGGGCCGCCGCCCTTGTAAGGCACGTGCACCAACTGGATTCCGGCCGCCTGCTGCACGAGCGTCATGGTCAGGTGGCCGAGCGAGCCGTTGCCGACCGTGCCGTAGGTCACCGAGTCGGGTTTCGCCTTGGCCGCCTTGATGACATCGTCAAACGACCGATAGGGCTTCGACGCATTGGTCGCGATGGCCATCGGCGCCGTGCCGACGAGCATCACGGGCGCGAGATCCTTCGCCGTGTCGAACGGCAGGTTGGGAATCAGGGACGGATTCACCGCATGCGTGTCGAACACGAACAGGAACGTGTAGCCGTCGGGCGGCGACTTCGCCGCCTGCGCCGCGCCGATCGACCCCGAGGCGCCCGGCTTGTTTTCCACGATGAACTGCTGCTTGAGAGAATCGCCGAGCTTCACGCCGAGCAATCGCGCCAGGGGGTCCACCGAGCCGCCGGGCGGGAACGGGACAATGAATCTCACCGGCTTCGTCGGCCAGTCCTGCGCGAGAACCGGCGCGGCGAAGACGACCGCGAGTGACATCAGGACGGCACGCAGCATAGCAAGCTCCTTGAGAGGTCTCGAAGAATTTGGCGCGACACCAGAGATTAGCATCGTCGAATCGGGCCGCACGCGAGGTTCACTGGGCGCGGACGCGCCCCCGGGCGCGGACCAGCGCAGCGCGCATCTCCGCCTCGGGAAACGCGGCGAGCGCCGCCTTGCGGTCGACCGCAACGGGCCCCTGGGCATCGGGCGGCGGCATGATCGCCGCGGGGTAGTAGGCGATCTCCTGCGCTTTCGGCGGCTTGTCGAGCGAGAGACCCCGCCGGTTCGCGCCACGCGGCGCGACGATCCTGCCGTCCACGATCTCCAGGTCGGTCCACCAGGTCTTGGCGGGGTTGATGGATCCGTTGCCGACGCGGTCGTCCAGCGCCACGATCCAGCGCCGCGTGAACGGCAGGTGGATCGCCGCCCAGAGCAGGGCACGATGCGCGAGCAGTCCCTCGTGGTTGTAGGGACAGGTCTTCATGCAGCGCCCGCAGGCCGACCCGTGCGGATTGGTGACGCGGTAGCGCGCGCAGCGCTCGACGTCCGGCTTCCACATCTCGTAGCCGTTGAACAGCACCTTGTCGCCCTGCGAAATCGCGCTGCAGGGGCATTCGCGCGCGCACTTGCGGCATTTCGCGCACGTGTCCTGCAGCCCGAAATCGATCGGCTGGTCGTGGGCGAGCGGCAGGTCGGTGGTGACGACCGCGCTCTTGAAGCGCGGTCCGACGAAGGGATTGAGCACGATCTCGCCAATGCGTCCCAGTTCGCCGAGCCCCGCCTGCAGCGCGAGCGGCAGCTGCAGAACGTCCGAATCGGCGTTGGTCTGCGAACGCGCGCCCCAGCCCAGCGAACGGATGAACGCCGCGACCACGCCGCAGATTTCTCCGCCGCGCATGTACGCGCGCATGGACTGCGCGCCCGAAATCCAGTCGTCGCCCGAGGCGCCTTCCATCGTCTCGAAGCCCTGGTCGACGAGCATGACGAGCGCGTGGCGATGATAGGGCGTGATCGGGCGGCCGTCGTCGTGATGCGAATACCAGGCATGCCGCTTGGCTTCGCACGCCCCCACGAGGTCCGCGCCCAGGTAGTAGAGCAGCGACTTGATCGCCCGCGCGTTGGCCGCGGCATCGCCCGTGGACGGATCCACGCGCGGCGCCGGCTCGCCGCCCTGCATCGGCACCATCGCGCGAATCAGCTTCACGTANNGTAAAGAAATTGGCTCGCTTCGGCACCCGCGGCACGGCCTCCTCGAGCACCAGCGTCGTCGGCGTCGCGACGCGCCGGATCTTCTCCATCGGGAAGCGGCTCGCGTGCGAGGCGCGGCGCGCCGCGAGCCGCCGCGCCCACCAGGTTTGCGTGCCGCCGACGCCGAGCCACCACCCCAGACCGCCGTCCACCAGCGCGTCCCGCAGCGGCAAGTCCGGCTCGAGGGGCGCCGCCGTGGTGACGATGCAGGACGCGAAGCGGCGGCCGATGAACGGCGCCTCGGGCGCGCCCGCGCGCCAGCGCGCGAGACCCGCGGCCATCAGAATCGGCGCATGAACGACGTCGCTCGCATCGCGCGTATGTGCCGTGGCGGAAAGCCCCAGCCGGCGCAGGAACGACGCCGTGATCACCGCGATCTCGGCGGCGCGCAGCAGCGCGCAGTCGTACTCGCTGCCCTCCACCCAGCGTCGCGCGAGATTGTCCGCCTCGGGCAGGCGCCCGAATTCGACGAGAATCGCGACGGCCCATCGATGCCCCGGGAGCGGGCTGCCGCGCCAGGCGGCGTCGGGAATCTCGCAGCAACCGGCGAGCGATGCGTCGAGAAAGTAGCAGTTCGCCTTCAATTCGCGGGCAAGTCGCGCCGCGTCCTGCGGATAAGGCGCGCGTTCCGCGGCGGGCGCCTCCTCCCGGTGCTGCTCGAAGAGCGCGACGTACTCGTTGACGATGCGCCCGAGCGGCGTCGTGCTGGCTGGAGGCCAGGTGTCGCGCGCGGACGCGAGATCCGGGCCGCACGCGGCGCGCGGAATGCGCTCGAGCGGCAGCGGTCCGAGGTGCACGGGGCGCTGCCGGTTGGAGAACAGACGCATCAGTCCTTCACCTGCCCTCGTCCGAACGGGTCGGCAGATTATAGACTTGCGCCCATGCCACGCCTGGCCGCCCCGCGCACCATCTTCTTCGACTGGCACGGCACGCTCGCCGACACGTTCGAGGCCATGTACCGCGCCGTCGACGACATGCTGCCGGTGCTCGATGCGCTCGGTCTCGCGGTACGCCTGCGCCCGCCCGGGCTGGGCCGCACGCCGGAGCAGGATGCGCTGCTGGAGCACGTGCGCGAGCGCGGCGTGCTGCCCGAGAGCGTGAAGCGCGAGCGACGCATCTCGCGCACCGAGATTTTCGAGATCCTCTTCGGCCCGGACGAGGACGCGAAACACATCGCGCACGAGGCCTTCGATGCGGCCTACCTGCGGCACTTCGGCAAGGTGCAGCCGTTCGAGCCGGGCGTGCGCGCGATGCTCAACCGGCTGCGCGACGCGGGCGTGCAAATGGGCATGCTCACGAACCGGCGCCGCGCATTGTTCACGCACGAACTCACGCGCGTCGACGGCAGCGGCTGGAGCGCGCTGTTCGACAGCGTCGTGTGCGGCGACGACGTGCATCGCCGCAAACCCGCGCCCGACATGGTGCAGCGCGGGCTCGAGGAACTCGGCATCCGCCCCGGGCCGGACGTCTGGTTCGTCGGCGACAGCACGACCGACACGGTGGCGGCCAAGGAAGCCGGCATCACGGCGATCTACTACAACGGGGCGAAATGGGAACCGGCCTACCTGGTGCGCATCTTTCCGGGCACGCACCGGCCGGACGCGATCGCGGGCGACTTCAGCGCCCTCGAGACGCTGGCCTTGCCGCGTCAGCGGCGGTCGGGATAACTCACGGCCATCCCCGCGCGCACGTCCTGCTGGATGCCGTACTGCGGGAACGGATAGCGGAAACCGTTCTTCGCCAGCGCTTCCATGCCCTCGAGGCCGCGACCGACGGCCTCGGGCGGCAGCGCCATGAGCAGCTCGTCGTCGAGCACNNTCCTGCCCGCCCAGGCCGACCACGGACCGGCACTGGTCGCCGATCAGGTCTTCGCCGGTGATGCCCACCGTCCAGCCCAGGCGCGCGGCCTGCGCCACGATCTGGTCCATCGTGTGCAGCGTCGCCTTCGGGCGGCGGATCTTCGCGATCGATTCCATGTCGGCGCGGCGCTCGAACAGCTTCATGCCGAACGGAATGGCGCGCAGCTTGAGCAGCCTCTCCAGATCGGCCGACTGCTTCTGCCAGTCGGCCGCGCTCATCGAATCAGGCGCGTGTTGGCGAGCGCCAGCCGGTCTGCGAGATTGCGCGCGAGCGAGCGCATCAGGTGCAGCTGCGTCTCGACCGCCATTTGCTCGACGCCAGCGGAGTCGTACTCGGCGATCAGCAGGTCGGTCATCGACTCCACGGTCGCCTGCCGCGGCGGCTTGCCCGACCACAGGTAGGCCATCTCCCCGTAGTACTCGCCGGGATTGAGCACGTTGAGCAACCGCTCGCTCTTCACCACCTTGGCCTGCCCCTGCGCGAGGAAGAAGAAGCTCTGGCCGGGATCGTTTTCGCGCACCAGCGTCCTGCCCTTGTCGATGCGCGACCAGCGGCCGGCGCGCACCAGCTCCCAGAGCACGTAATCGGGCACGCCGGAAAGCATTTCGACCTTCTTCAGCGCGAGATATTTCTCGCTGTCGACGACCGATCCTGCGGGCTTCACCCCCTCGCAGGCATTCGACAGCTCCTGCTCGAAATCCACCCAGCTCGCATAGCGGTGTTCCGGATTCTTCTTGATCGCGCGCAGCACCGTGCTGTCGATCTCGTCGCTCAGCCCGGGCCGCAAGCTGCTCGGCGCCGCCGGCGTCGCGTTGAGGATCTGATCCACCAGCGACTCGATGCTGTCGGCGACGAACGGCCGCCGCCCCGTGAGCAGTTCGTAGAGCACGACGCCCAGCGAGTACATGTCCGTATGAAACGTCAGTTCGCCGCCCGAGATCTGCTCCGGCGACATGTAGAACGGCGAGCCCATCGACGCGACCTGCACGACCTGCGTCTTGCGCAGGTACGCCGCGCCGAAATCCGCGATCTTCGGATCGGTGCCCTGCGCCAGCATGATGTTCGCCGGCTTGAGGTCGCGGTGGACGATGCCTTCCTTGAAGGCGTAATCGAGCGCGCCGCAGCACTTGAAGCCGATCTGCAGGACATCGGCGACCGGCAGCAGGCGCTGCGGGTCGACGTGCTGCGACAGATCGCCGCCCGTCACGAGATCCATCGCGATATGGCCGGAGTCCTCCTGCACGACCGCGTCCAGGATGGAAACGATGTGCGGATGGCGCAGCTTGCCGGCGAGCGACGCCTCATTGAGGAATTGCGCGCGGTACACGAGCCCGAACTCGGGATCGCGGAACACCTCGGGCTCGATCGTCTTCAAGGCCACCTCCTTGCCCGAAAACGTGTCGCGCGCAAGGTAGACGGTGCCCGTCGCGCCCTTGCCGAGGAGCTTCTGGATGTCGTACTTGCCGACCTGCAGGCTGAGGTCGAGCTCGAACTTGGCTTCTTCGGTCACGGTGTGCCCTCTGAAGTGGATAGTTTAAGTTGAACCAGCGCCTTCGCGGGCATTCCGCCGGGCGCCGGGCGCCGGCAACAGTTTGTTACCAAAACTGCGGGATGGCGCGGTGCAGAATTGCTAAGCTGGGTGCTGAGCAAAAGAGCGCCTCCAGCCATCGGGGATCCCATGAACCTGTCCAAGCTTGCCGTCGTTGCCGCCGCCGCTTTGCTCGGCGCGGCTGCCGCCTCCAGTGCCCTGGCCGGCCCGCCGCGCGGCGGCCACGGTGCCTATTATGGCCATGGCTACCGCGGCCACGCGCCTGGCGGTGTCTACCTCGGGCTTGCGCTCGGGTGGCCTTACTGGGCCGGGTATCCTTACTGGGGCCCGCCCTACTACTATCCGCCCTACGGCGAACGCGTCGTGGTCGTGCCAAGCGAGCCGAGCGTGTACGTCGAGCAACCGCGCGTCGAATCCGCGCCGGGAGCCGGCTATTGGTACTACTGCGCCGGCGCCGGCGCCTACTACCCCTATGTCCAGGAATGTCCGGGAGGCTGGCAGCGCGTTTCGCCACGCCCCCCGGGCGAGTGACCGACAGGAGAACGAGCATGACCGCCCCCCGACTTCGCTGGACCGCACTCGGCGCGACGATGTTTCTCGCGGCATGCGTGACGCTGCCGCCCAGCGGCCCGAGCGTCATGGTGCTGCCGGGCAGCGGCAAGAATTTCGACCAGTTCCGCGCCGACGATTACGAATGTCGCAATTACGCCAGCGCGCTGCTTGGCGGCGCGACGGCCGAGCAGTCCCAGGTCGACAGCGCCGTGAAGAGTGCTGCCATCGGCACCGCCGTCGGCGCAGCGGCAGGCGCGATCATCGGGGGACACCGCGGTGCGGCAGCCGGCGCCGGCACTGGCCTGATCGTGGGTTCCGCCGCGGGTGCGGGATCGGCGCAGGGATCCGCCTATTCGCTGCAGCGCCGTTACGACATCGGGTACCAGCAATGCATGTACGCCAAGGGCCACCAGATCCCGACCTCCGGGCGGTTCGAAGGGCCGCGTCGCACCTACACGCCGCCACCGCCCCCGCCGCCGCCGGGTTCTCCGCCACCGCCGCCGCCGCGCTGAGCGTCGCCGGCGGGTAGGAATAGAATGCGCGGCGTCATCCCGCGACGGGAAGCGCCGCATGAATTCGAAGCACGCAGGCACGCCCATGTCCGGTTCGCCGGTCGAAGGTACTGGCGATTACGCGCTGCGCTTCGAGCCGTGCGCCAAGCGCGTCCGGGTTGAGTTCGGCGACACCTGGATCGCCGACTCGACGCGCGCCGTCGTCCTGCACGAGACGCGGCAGCCGCCGGCGCATTACATCCCCAAGGAGGACGTCCGCATGGACCTCCTCCAGCGCACCGACCTGCACACGCACTGCCCGTTCCGGGGCGATGCGACCTACTGGACGCTGCAGGCAGGCGACCAGCGCGTCGAGAACATCGCGTGGTCCTACGAGGAACCGTACGCGGGTTCCGAGGCGATACGCGGCCACCTGTCGTTCTATCGCGGCAAGATCGCGGCGCTCTACGAAGGCGACGACGAGGTGCCCTTCCTTGCGGCGACCACCGTCGGCCTGCATGGCAACCCGATCGCCGCCTGGTTGCTGAAGGACGCCTGGAAGGCGCGCACCGCCGCGGAGCTGGCGCGCCAGTTTCTCGATTGCCTGCGCGGCATCGGCTGCCCGGTGGACCGCAGCACGGTCATCATCCCGACGCTCCATCCCCAGATCTTCGCCATGGTGCTGGTGTGGCGCGCCGACCACCCGGACATCCGCGTCATCTACGAGCCGCACGACATCCTGCACCAGCCGCGCTTTGCGGACAGCCCGTTCGCGCCCATCATCCGCGGCGCAGGCGGCGTGCGCCGCCGGCTCGAGGATGCCGGCGTCAATCTCGATTACCCGGTCGTCCGCGACCTGCATGCCGAAGGGGCCACGGACTACGTGGCGATGCCGTTCCGCTTCAGCGACGGGCAGATCAACGTGATTTCCATGACGTCGTTCACGCGCGGCGGCTTCGGCACGTCCCACCTGGGCCAGATCTACGAAGTGCTGCCGATGCTGGGCCGCCTGTTCGAGGTGCATGCGCTGCACCGCACGGCGACGGCGCTCCTCGAAACCTACATCGGTCACGACACCGGGCGGCGCGTGCTGAACGGCCTCATCAAGCGCGGCGACGGCGAGAGCATCGACGCCGTCATCTGGTTCTGCGATCTGCGCGGATCCAGCGCCCTGGCGGAGACGCTGCCGCGCGATCTCTTTCTCGAGCAGCTCAACCGTTTCTTCTACTGCATGGCGGGGGCGGTGCTGAAAAAGCGCGGCGAAGTCCTGAAGTACATCGGCGACGCGGTGCTGGCGATCTTTCCCACCGCCGGCGGCGTCGAGGACGCCTGCCGGCGCGCGCTGCAGGCCGCGAGCCTCGCGGGCGAGCGCGTGCAGGCGGCGAATGCCGCGCACCCGGAGTGTCCGCCGCTGCGCTACGGCATCGGCCTGCACATCGGGACCGTCACCTACGGCAACGTCGGCGTCCCGCAACGGCTCGATTTCACGGTCATCGGCGCCGCGGCCAACGAGGCCTCGCGCATCGAGGGCATGACCAAGGACCTCCAGTGCAACCTGCTCGCCTCATCGGCGTTCGCAGCGCACGTGCCCGGCCGTCTCGCGTCGCTCGGCCGCTTTGCGCTGCGCGGCCTCGAGGGCGAGCACGAGCTGTTCGGCGCGCCGGAAGCGCCTGCTCAGGGCGTGCCGATGTAGTCGCGCTTGGCCACTTCGACGCCGTTGTGCCGCAGGATGCCGTACGCCGTGACGACGTGGAAATAGAAATTGGGCAGCGCGAATCCGAGCAGGTACTGCATCCCCTTCCAGTCGACTTCCCTGGGCCCGAGCTTGAGGTGGATGTCCCGGTCTTCCGAACCGTCGACCTGCGCCGCCGGAACCGTGTTGACGAACGCGATCGTCTTTGCGATCCGCGCCTTCAGCTCGTCGAAGGTCTTCTCGGTGTCTTCGTGCTTCGGCACCTCGACCCCGGCCAGCCGCGCCACCGCGCCTTTCGCGTTGTCGCAGGCAATCTGCACCTGGCGCGACAGGGGGAACATGTCCGGATACAGGCGCGAGGCGAGCAGCACCGCCGGATCGATTTTCTTCGCCTCGCAGTGCGCCGCCGCCTTGTCGAGGACCGCGGCAAGATTGGTGAGCATGTTGACGAAGCGCGGCGCGCTCGCCTGGTACATCGAGAGGGTCATGGCTTCCTTCGGGTCGCGGTGGCGGTGGGTGCGGATTCTAGCCGCGGTTTGGCTGCGGTAAGCTCCGCGGCACCATGCCCGGGGCGCCGCGCCGCATCATCCACCTCGACATGGACGCCTTCTATGCGTCCGTCGAGCAGCGGGACGATCCGGCGCTGCGCGGCCGGCCGGTCGCGGTCGGCGGTTCGGCAGGCTCCCGCGGCGTGGTGGCCGCGGCAAGCTACGAGGCGCGCGCGTTCGGTGTGCGTTCCGCCATGCCGACGGCGCGCGCGCTGCGGCTTTGTCCGCAACTCGCCGTCGTGCCGCCGGATTTCGCGCGCTACCGCGCCGTGTCGCAGCAGGTGATGGCGATCCTGCGCTCGGCCACGCCGCTCGTCGAGCCCCTGTCGCTCGATGAAGCCTATCTGGACGTCACCGAGAACCTCTGGGGCGAGCCGCTCGCGCGCGAAGTCGCCCGCGGCCTGAAGGCTCGCATCCGCGAGGCCACCGGACTCGGCTGCTCGGCCGGCGTTGCCCCGAACAAGTTCCTCGCCAAGATCGCCTCCGGGTGGCGCAAGCCGGATGGCCTGACGGTCATCGCGCCCGAACGGGTCGAGCCGTTCCTGCAGGAACTGCCGGTCGAAGCGCTCTGGGGGGTCGGCCCCGTGACGGCGCGGAAGTTGCGCGCCATCGGCATCGAGCGGCTCGTCGACGTGCGTCGCGCGCAGCGGGAGGTGCTCGTGCGCGCAGTCGGCACCATGGCCGACTGGCTCGCGCGCCTCGCAAGAGGCGACGATCCGCGGCCGGTGGAGCCTCACCGGCCGTGGAAGTCGATCTCGGCGGAGACGACCTATGCCGTGGATCTGGACGATGCCGGCGAAATGCGCGCCGAGCTCGAGCACCTCGCCCGGCGGGTCGCAACCTCCCTCGACAAGCGCGCGCGGCTCGCGCGCACCGTGACCATCAAGGTGCGCTACGCGGATTTCTCCACGGTCACGCGGAGCCACACCGATGCGCGCGCTACCCGGGACGCAGCGGAGATCGCAAGTCGCGCCGTCGCGCTGCTCGAGCGCACCGCGGCCATGCGGCGGCCCGTGCGCCTGCTCGGCGTCGGCGTCCATGGGTTGATCGGCGCAGGGCCCCTGCCGTACGCGTCCGACGATCTGCCCTTCGGCGACTGATTCGCCGGATTTTCCGCCCGTTCCGTGCAGCGGATTGCCATCATTTGCCGCCTGGCGTTCGCAATCCGCTGCCACGCTGGCGATCGTCGCCCTCCAACGGACTTCGAGACGCATGCAACGCGCCCTTCATGTCAAGACGCTCACGATCGCTGCGCTGGCGCTGGCGCTGTTCATCCCCGTCAGCATGATTCGCGACCTGGTGAGCGAACGCCAGGCGCGCCGCAACGAGGCCGTCCAGGGCATTGCGCTGGGCTGGGGACAGCGACAGGTGCTGACCGGGCCGTACCTTGTGGTTCCCTACCAACGCACCTGGACCGAGGTCACCCGTGAAACTGTGGATGGCGCCGTCAAGGAACGCCGCGTCGATCGGAGCGAGTCGCTTCGGCTGCGCATTCCGCCGGAGCAAGTTCACTGGTCCGTCGATCTCGCATCGCAGGAGAAATCGCGCGGCATTTACGCGGCCCGCCTGTACACCGCGCGCATCAAGGCCGAGGGCCGCATCACGCTGCCGGCGCAATTGGGCGATCCGGACGGCCAGTCGCGCTACCGCTGGGATGCGCCGCAGTTCGTCGTCGGCATTTCGGATCCCCGCGGGGTGCGCCAGGTCGCCGCGCTTCGCCTCGGCGACGAGGACATCGAATTCACCCCCGGCGCGGGTGACAGCGCACTCGCCGGCGGCATGCACGGGATGCTGGTCCAGCGTCCGGCTGCAGCGCCGCGCACGCTGGCATTCGCCGTGGCGCTCGAACTCTCGGGCACCGAATCGATTGCCATCGCACCGCTCGCACACGACACGCAGGTCGCCGTGCGGAGCGACTGGCCCCACCCCTCGTTCCAGGGCGTCTTCCTTCCCCTGCGCTCCGAAACCACGCCGCAGGGCTTCGCCGCGCAATGGCAGATCTCGCGCTATGCGGCGCAAGGCACCGAGCGCCTCGCCGCGTGCGCCAAGACGCCCTGCGCCTCGCTTAACGCGCAGACCCTGGAGGTATCGCTGATCGAGCCGGCGGGTCTTTACCAGCAGCTCGACCGCGCCTCCAAGTACGGCTTCCTGTTCATCGGCCTGAGCTTCATCGCAGTCTTCCTGCTCGAGCTGCTGCGCCGCCTGACCCTCCACCCGGTCCAATACGCCCTGATCGGCATGGCGCTGGCGATCTTCTTCCTGCTGCTGACCGCGCTTTCCGAGCATGTCGCGTTCGGCGCCGCCTACGCGCTGGCGACCCTGGCGTGCGTCGGCATCATCACGGCCTACGCCGTGCGGGTGCTGAAGAGCGCCGCGCTCGGGCTCGCCTTCGGCGGCGCACTGGCCGCGCTGTACGCCGTGCTCTACCTGCTGCTGCGGGCCGAGGACCACGCCCTGCTGGGGGGTGCCCTGCTGCTGTTCGTGCTGCTCGCCGCGGGTATGCTCGCCACACGCAACACGGACTGGTACGAATTGAGCCGGCTCGGCGCTTCCCGGGAGTGAAACAGCCCGCCGACCGCCGCCCGTTGTAATACGCTGTCGGCCGCAATGAAGCGGCTCTACTACGGCTGGCGCATGGTCGGCGCCGGCTGCGCCATCCAGTTCCTGCTCTCGTCCCTGCTGCTGCAGGCCTACGGCACGTACGTCGCCGTGCTGCGCGATGACCGCGGCTGGTCGAAGACCGAGCTCGCGGGCGCCGCGGCGCTGCACCAGATCGAAGCCGCCCTTCTCGGCCCGCTGCTCGGCTGGGTCATCGACCGCTTCGGGCCGCAGGGCGTCATCCGCTCCGGAGTCGTGGTGTGCGGCATCGGCTTCATGCTGCTCAGCCAGATCGATTCGCTGCTCGGTTTCTACGCCGCGTTTCTCGTCCTGGCGATGGGGGCCAGCTTCTGCGGTTTCTTTCCGCTCAACGTCGCGCTCATCCACTGGTTCGAGCGCAAGCGCGCGCGCGCCCTGTCCTCGATTCAGTTCGGCTTCGCGCTCGGCGGCATCGCGGTGCCGACCGTGGCCTGGTCGCTCGGCGCGTACGGCTGGCGCGTCACCGCGTTCGCGTCCGGCGTGGCCATGCTGGCGATCGGCCTGCCGCTGGCGCGCGTCTTTCGCCGCCGGCCCGAAGACGTCGGCGAGCGCGTTGACGGCGACGGCGCGCCCGCGCAATCCGATGGCGGCGCCGGGCCTCCCGTCGGCGGCGCGACCGGCGCGATCGACCGGCCGCGCGATTTCACTGCGCGCGAGGCGCTGCGCACACCTGCCTTCTGGCTGCTCTCGCTCGGCCACGGCTTCGCGCTGTTCGTCGTCAGCGCCGTCAACGTGCACGCCGTGACGCACATGAAGGAAGGCCTGGGCTACTCGGTCGAGGCCGCCTCGCTGTTCATCATGCTGCAGACCTTCTCGCAGATCGGCGGCATCGCCATCGGCTGGGCGATCGGCGACCGCTTCGACAAGCGGATCCTGTCGGCGATCTGCATGCTCATGCACATGAGCGGGCTGCTGTGCCTGACGTTTGCCAACGCGACGCCGCTCCCGACGTACGCCATGATCGTGCTCTACGCGCTCCTGCACGGCAGTGCCTGGGGCCTCCGCGGGCCGTTCATGCAGGCGATCCGCGCCGACTACTTCGGCCGCAGCGCGATCGGCATGATCCTCGGGCTGTCGTTCATGATCGTCGTGCTCGGGCAGATCGGCGGCGCCATGATCTCGGGCGTCATGGCCGACGCCACGGGCAACTATCGCGCGGGCTTCACGCTGATCGCCGTGCTCGCGGGCCTCGGCTCGGTGTTCTTCGTCCTGGCGAAACGGCCCGCGCTGCCCGCCGGCTGAGCCATCGCGAGCCGCGGCGCGGCCGTTACGCGTCGTGCCAGCGCACGACCGTCTCGAGATCGGCGCGCTGCGTGCGGAATCGGTTGACCGGGTGCGCACCGTCCTCGTAGCCGAACGAGACGCCACAGACGATCCGGCGCGCGTCGCTGATGTCGAAGAACTGCCGCGTAAACGCCGGGTGCGCAGCCAGCGCCGCCTGCGCGATGCTCGCCACGCCCGCGGCGCGCGCCGCGAGCATGAAGTTGTTGACCCAGGCCCCGCAGTCGAGCACGCCGTAGACGCCGAGCGCCTCGTCGGTCGTGACGATCAGGGCGTGCGGCGCGCCAAACAGCCGGAAGTTCTCCATCGTCTGCCGCGCGGACGCGTCCCGGTCGCCACGCGCGACGCCCGCAGCCGCGTACAGCTGGAACCCGCACTCGCGCCGGCGCTCCAGGTAGACGCCCCGGTATTCGCGCGGAAACGCGTAGTCCGGCTCCGCCCGATGCGCGCCCGCGTGGGCGAGCAGCGCGCTGCGAAATCGCTCCGTCGCCGCGCCGCGCGTGATGTGCAGCTGCCAGGGCTGCGAGTTGCACCAGGACGGCGTGCGCTGCGCGACGCGCAGAATGTGCTCGATCGTCGCGGTCGGCACCGGCTGCGGTTGAAACGCCCGGCAGCTGTAACGCTCGATCAGCAGTTGTTCGAAAGATTCCATCAGCAAAGGCATGCAGAAACCTCCTTGGCGGCAAACCGCCCGGCGTGCAGCACGCCGTGAATCCCGACCGCGCTGACGCCGCCGATCGGCGGCGCAGCTAGGACAACGGTATGCGCGCGACCGGCTGCGTGGCCAGCGCGCCCGACTGGTAGTCGGCGATCGCTTGCTCGATTTCCTCGCGCGTGTTCATCACGAATGGCCCGTATTGGACGACCGGCTCGCCGATCGGCCTGCCGGCCAGCAGCAGGACGCGCGCGCCCGCCGCCCCAGCCTCGATGCGCACGGCATCGCCGTCCGAGAGCACGCCGGCCGCGCGGTGCGGCAGCGCCTTGCGCTCCGCGCCGACGGCCGCCCCACCCTCGTAGGCGTACAGGAACGCGTTGTGGCCGACGGGGAGACGCAGCTCGAGCGACGCGCCGGCCGGCAGCACCACGTCGAAGTAGCGCGGGTCGGTCGACAGGCCGTGGATCGGCCCGCGTGTCGAGCGGCCCGCGTGCTCCAGGGAGCCGGCAATCACTTTGACCGCCGCCCCGCCACCCGCATCGACGACCGGAATGGCCGCCGATGGAATGTCGCAGTACGCGGCGGGCTTCATTTTTTCCTTCGCCGGCAGGTTGAGCCAGAGCTGGAATCCGCGCATGCGGCCTGCGCTCTGCTGCGGCATCTCCGAGTGCACGATGCCGCGCGCCGCCGTCATCCACTGGACGTCGCCCGGCCCGAGATCTCCGGTGTTGCCGCCGCTGTCCTGGTGCTGCATGTGGCCGTCGAGCATGTAGGTGACGGTTTCGAATCCGCGGTGCGGGTGGGACGGGAAACCGGCGAGGTAATCGTCGGGATCGTCCGAGTAGAACTCATCGAGCATGAGGAACGGATCGTGCCGCGCGAACGGACCGGCCCCCAGGCTGCGGCGCAGCTTGACGCCAGCGCCGTCCGACGCGGCCACCGAGGCAATGACGCGTTGCAGGGTTCTCTGAGCCATCGTCTTGCGCGCGCGTCGCGCGCTATGCCGCGAATGCCCGGGGATCGAGCGGATAGGCCGGGCGCCGCACGCGCTCGAAGCGCAGTTGCCCGTAATCGGAGGTGCATACGCCGGTGCCCGCGCACTCCACGACCGCCCCCGCCAGCGGCCCGAGCCCGGCGCGCCAGTGCACGCGGCTCTTCAACATCAGATAGCGCTTGCTCGCCGGGTCCATGCCGAGCGCGCGGAACGAACCCATGTCGTATGGCTCGACGTGCCGTGAGATCACGGCGATCTCGATCCGGCCGGTGTCGAGCACCGCGGAGGGTCCGAGGTCGCCGCGTTCGCCCTTGGCCATCGGTCCCTCGTTGCGGTACTTGCCGTCCACGAGGCGTTTCACCCGCCCGCTGACCTGCCGCGGCTGGCCGCGCAGATTCAGCGCCGGCATGTCGAGCTTGCCCCCGAGTTCGAGCGTCACGTTCGCGCCGGCCCCGGCGGACTGCATCTGCTGCACGGCCTGCGGGTCGAAGATCGCGAACGCCGCCGCATCGTCCAATCCCGCGTCGAGCATCGCCCCGAGCACGGTCATCGTGTCCATCGTCCCGCCAGAGGCGCAGTTGTCGTAATGGTCGAGCAGCACGACGGGACGCGCCGCAATGCCCGACGCGCGGCGCAACGAGGCAGCGAGCGGCTCGATCCGGTAGACGAACTGTTCGCGAGCCTGCCACGCCAGGTCGAGCAGCTCGTCGCATTCGCGCTGCGCGCGTTCGGCGTCTCCGTCGGTGACCACGACCGCGGAGGCACCGGCATACGGGATGTCCGCGTGCGGAAAGCCGACGAAGAACGTGGCCGCGAGCGCACCGCTCGCTTCCATGCGACGGGCACGCGCCTGGATCTCCCGGTTAGGCGAGTCGAGGCTCGATTGGCGCATGACGTGAGGCAGCATGGGACGATGGCCGAAAGCCATCGTCGGGCGCGCTTTGCCAGCGAGCAGGGCGAGAATCGGCTTCCCGGCGCGCACCCCGGTGTCGTACATGTCCACGTGCGGGTAGGTCTGATAGCCCGCGAGCACCGTGGCGTGCTCGGCCATCGCCGGAAACAGGTTCGTGTGCATGTCGAGCGCAACGCCGATCGGCGTGCGTGGCGCGACTTCGCGAATGCGGCGCAGCAGTTCCCCTTCGCCGTCATCGAGCCCTTCGGGAACCATGGCGCCATGCAGGTCGAGCAGGATCGCGTCGCAGCCGCGCGCCGCCGCTTCGACGATGCGGCCTGCCATGTAATCGTACGCCGGGCGCGCGACGGGCCCGCTCGGCGGCGCGTTTCCGGCCACCGGCAGCACGGCCTCTGCGCCTGCGCGCTCCGCGAGATCCAGGAACGCGCCGATCGCGGTTCCCGTTCCTCGGAAGGCGTCGCGGATCTCTTCGCCCTCGAGCGGCCGCGGCGCCCCGTGCGCGAAGCGCGCCAGCGGCGTCGGTACCGGGGAGAACGTGTTCGTCTCGTGCTTCATCTGGGCAATGAGCAGGCGCATGGCGCAATCATGCACCAAGCCGTGCGACAGGGAACGCACCGGTTCGCAGCCGCACCGGTGCCGGGTGCCTTGAAGCGACGTGCCTGCTGGCTGTAGACCCGTCAACGCTACCGCGTCGACCGCGGCCCGCCGAACGCCGATCAGGCCTCGGCAGCAGACAGCGCAATGACGAACTGCTCGCGGACGACCTCCTTGCCGGCGATCAGTTCCTCGGCATGTGCGCGCTCTTCGTAGAAGACGATTTCCGCAAGTCGCTGCAGATTGGCCCGCGCCTCGTCGATCGTGCGGCCATGTGAGCTGATGCCGGGCAGTTCTTCGACAAATCCGACGTAACCATGCGTCGCTTTGAGATACACCGCAGTAAACGCCACTGTCGCGTGATCCATGACGACCTCCTCGGAGCCCCGAACTAGGTTACACCTGTCCGGCGACCACGCAATGACCGGGATCATCGACACGCGATCTGCGTCCGGCTCGCTGCGGCGCGACAATCCTTGCTGCTCCGCCCGTGGCGGCTGCCCTACTGCTCGAGGAGGTGTTTCTTGTCCGCGACCTTGGCCCAAGCGTCGGCATCGGATGGCGCGGGTCTGCGCTCGATGATCGGCTTCCAGGCCTTGGACAGTTCACGGTTGCGTTCGATGAACTCGCGCTGCGCATCCGGCACGTCGTCTTCCGCGTAGATCGCCTCCACGGGGCACTCGGGCACGCATAGAGTGCAGTCGATGCACTCGTCCGGGTCGATCACCAGCATGTTCGGGCCTTCCCGGAAACAATCGACGGGGCACACGTCGACGCAGTCCGTGTACTTGCACTTGATGCAGGCTTCCGTGACAACGTAGGTCATCGTGATGATAAGGTTCGTGGAATCAACAGTTTAGCAGGCGCTGCGCGCCGCCACTTGGGAACCGGCGTGCCAGCCTTCATAATACGGCTTCTCCCCCCGCTTCTTTATCATTTTTCCGAGGAATCATGAGCAGCACTTCCATTGAGCACGTCACCGACGACAGTTTCGACCCGCAGGTTCTGCAATCCGAGGTACCGGTCCTGGTGGACTACTGGGCCGAGTGGTGCGGGCCGTGCAAGCAGATCGCGCCGATCCTCGACGAGGTGGCGAAGGAATACCAAGGCCGCCTCAAGGTGGCAAAGATCAACGTCGACGAGAACCGGCAGGTCCCGGCCCGGTTCGGCATCCGCGGCATTCCGACGCTGATGCTGTTTCGCAACGGCAACGTCGAGGACACGCGGGTCGGCGCGCTCTCGAAGTCGCAGCTTACCGCCTTCCTTGACAGCAATATCTAGACGCTTTAGTCTCTGAACCGACCCTGCGCCGGTTTCCGGCACAGGGTCAAAGTCCGGCGCCCGCAGTCGTTTCCCGGCGAGGCGCACTTCCCCACGAGAGAAGCCGGCAGCAGCCCAGGCCGCACTACATCCGCTCCGTATGCATCTGTCAGAACTCAAGGCCCTTCACGTTTCCGAGTTGCTGGAAAAGGCCACCGCGAACGGCGTCGACAACGCCAACCGCCTGCGCAAGCAGGACCTGATCTTCGCCCTGCTCAAGAACCAGGCGAAGAAAGGCGAATCGATTTTCGGCGACGGTACGCTCGAGGTGCTGCCGGACGGATTCGGGTTCCTGCGCTCGCCGGACACGAGCTACCTGGCCTCGACGGACGACATCTACGTCTCGCCGTCGCAGATCCGCCGCTTCAACCTGCACACCGGCGATTCCATCGAGGGCGAGATCCGCACGCCGAAGGACGGCGAGCGCTACTTCGCGCTGGTCAAGGTGGACAAGGTCAACAGCGAGCCGCCGGAGGCGGCGAAGCACAAGATCCTGTTCGAGAACCTCACGCCGCTCCACCCCGACGACGCGTTCAAGCTCGAGCGGGACATCAAGGCCGAAGAGAACATCACCGGGCGCATCATC
>DKBI01000153.1 GCA_002451175.1 Betaproteobacteria bacterium UBA6904 | reverse complement strand
CGGTGAAGGGCCGCGGCGACTCGCCCGTCATGCACGACATCCTGACCGGCTCGGACGCGCATGGGCGCGCGTTTCCCGGAACGACCGACACGACGTGCAGCAACTGGACGAGCAGCGCGGACGCCGGCTCGGCACAGGTCGGCCACAGCGATCGCGTCGGAATCCGCGACGACGTCGCGGCGAGATCCTGGAATCACGCCCACCCGTCGCGCGGCTGCAGCGTGCCCGCACTGCGGAGCTCCGGCGGCGCAGGCCTGTTCTACTGCTTCGCTGCAAAGTAGCGCGTCAGCGCTGCGCGGCGAGCTTGCGCTGCACGCGCTCGTCGAAGCGCGCGACGTTCACGACCACCCGATCATGAACGCCGTCGCCGATGAGTTCGCGCTCGTCGCGCGCCTCGACGCGGAAACGGATCGTGCGCCCCTCGACCCCGATCACGCGCGCCGAGGCGATCACNNCCCTCGGGCAGCAGAGGCTCCACCGCGGCGAGCGCTGCCGCCTCGATCAGGTTGATCATCACCGGCGTGGCAAGCACGTGGATCTTGCCGCTGCCCACCCGCGGTGCAGTGTGTTCCTCGCCGACCACCAGATCCGCGGTGGCCTGCAGGTCGGGCGTGATGCGTGACAGGTCCATGCGTTCCTCAGTCGTTCCAGAGCCACGCGGCGCCGCGCACGCCGCTGGAATCCCCGTGCCGGTTGCGCAATAGCCGCGTGGCGACGTGATCGGAAAAGATGTGCGCCTGCCACTGGCGCGGCACGTTAGCGTAGAGCCGGTCGAGATTCGAGACGCCCCCGCCCAGCACGACCACGTCCGGATCGAGGATGTTGATCACTCCGGCAAGCGACCGCGCCAGGCGCTCTTCATAGCGCCGCAGCGCGGCCTCACAGCGTTCGTCGCCCCTCGCCGCATGCGCCGCGACCTCGACAGCGCTCCAATCCGTGCCTGAGTCGCGCGACAGCCCCGGACCCGAGAGGTAGGTTTCGATGCAGCCGCTGCGGCCGCAGTAGCAGCGGGGCAGCGGGAGGTCGACGCCCCGCGGAAGCGGCAGCGGGTTATGCCCCCACTCCCCGGCAATCGCGTTCGGTCCCGTCAGGACGTGGCCGCGGACGACGACCCCGCCGCCGACGCCGGTGCCGAGAATCACGCCGAAGACGACTTCGGCGCCGCGCCCCGCGCCGTCCACCGCCTCGGACAGCGCAAAGCAGTTCGCGTCGTTCGCGAGGCGCACCTCGCGCCCCAGCGCCGTCTCGAGGTCCTCGCGCAGCGCATGACCGATGAGACAGGTCGAATTGGCGTTCTTGACCCGGCCGGTGANNACGGCCTCCACCGTCGCCGCGTAGTTCCCCTGGGGGGTGGCGACGCGGCGCCGCAGGCGCTCCGCGCCCTGCGCGTCGAGCGCCACCAGCTCGGTCTTGGTGCCGCCGAGGTCAATGCCGAAGCGCAGGTTCACGATGGCCAGCGGCTCTCGACGACGGATGTCCGGGTTGACGCCGGTCAAAGCGGGCAGGACGCCGCCCGGTATGTTCCCCTCTGCGATTCGGTGAGGCGCGCCTGGCGCGCGCCTCGGCGTTTCCAAGGGAGAAATCGAGCATGTACAGCCAGCGCGTCCGCAGCGTATTGGAACCCGGAAAACTACTCATCGCGCCGCCCGACACCACGGTCCGGGACGCCGCGAAGTCGATGGCGCGGAAGAAAGTCGGCGCGGTCCTGGTCGTGGACGGCACCCGGCTCGTCGGCATCTTCACCGAACGCGACGCCGTGTTTCGCGTGATCGCCGCCGGCAAGGATCCCCAGGCGACGCAGCTTGCCGACGTGATGACGCGCGAGCCCTTCACGGTGGGGCCGAACGAGCTCTTCGGCCAGGCGCTGCACCTGATGCACGAGCACGGCTTCCGGCACCTGCCGGTCATCGAGAACGGCGAGCCGATCGGCATCGTTTCGGCCCGCAGCGCACTCGACCCGGACCTGGAGGAGTTCGTCTCCGAGGCGCGCCGGCGAACCTCGCTCCGTCCACAGAACCGGAACGCCTAGGCCATCAGCTCGCGCAGCCGCCGGTTCACTTCGGCGCTGCGATGCCGCGCGACCTTCCCGGTCGGCGCGAGCGGCTCCTGGTAGAAGAATTCCGGCAGCTCGTCGTCCGCCTCCGTCAGCCCGGCCTGCCGGTTGAATTCCCATTCCATACGCAGCGCCTCGCGGCCCAGCGTCTTGATGAACGAAGCGTCGAGCTGCGTGCCATGCGCGTCATTGAGCGCGCTCACCATCAGGTCGAGGCTGACGTTGGTCACCGAGCGGCCGAAAATGCACAGCCCGAGCGAATCCGCGGCGGCGCACAGGATCTGCGAATCCAGGCTCGCGGCGACCAGCTCGTCGGTCGTCTTGTCCTTGCAATCGTAGGCCGGCAGGTTGCCGGTCGTGTGGTCGGCGCCTTGCGCGGTCACCATCATCGAGATGCCCGTGACTTCGATGACGCGCGGGTCGTAGGCGCTGATGCCCTGCTTCTTGATCACCGGAACGCGCCCCACCCGGTAGTGCTCGCCGACGCGCGCGGTGCCCTGCGCGAGAAGCCGGCCGCGCTCGTTGCCGCGCCGCATGTCCTCCATCGCGTCGATCATGAACTGGACGTCGCCGAACTGCCCGATGCCGGCGTCCATCAGCACGCCGAGCGTGGCGCCGACCTCGATGGTATCGACGCCGAGGTCGTTGGCGATGCCGTTGACGCGCGCGACGTCGTCCGGATCCGTCAGGCCGCAGTTGCTGCCCATCAGCCCGAGCGTTTCGTACTCGAGGGGGGAAACGAGTTCCTTGCCGTTCGCGTCGACGTAGACGTTGCTGCACTCGATCATGCAACCCGGCATGCAGGCATGCGAGGTCTCGCCGCCGCGGCTCAGATTGCGCTCGCGGATGTAGTCGCCGCCGAGCTTGAGCGGTCCTTCCGAGGCCTCGACGAGCCGCCCGCCCGTGAAGTTGCGCACGGGGAGTCCGCCGATCCGGTTCGTGAAGTCGCCCATCATCGCGGTGCCGACCCGCTTGAACGTGTCGATCGCCGGCTCGGCGCCGAGCCGCTTGCCGTATTCGCGTATCGAGGCCATGAGTTTCTTGCGGTCGTGGAACGTCGGCATCTTGTCGACGTCGACGACGATGGCCTTGACCTTCTTGCTGCCCATGACCGCGCCGACGCCGCCGCGCGCCGCCAGGCGCGACGGCCGGCCATCGGTGTCCGTGATCGAGATGCCGGCGACGACGCCGCCGTATTCGCCGACCGGTCCGCACAGGGCGAACGCAACCTTCTTGCCGTATTTCTCGAAGAGCAGCGCCGCCGCCTCGTTCGTCCCCTTGCCCAGGTAGGGCGCCGCGGTGTCCCAGCTGACCGCACCGTCCTTCGTGATGCGGATGACGATCCAGTCGCGCGACGCGCCGTACAGGGTCAAACCGGCGATCTCCAGCTGACCCAGGGCATAGCCGAGCGTGCCGCCGGAATTCGCCTCCTTGATGCCGCCCGTGAGCGGGCTCTTGCAGCCGACGCTGATGCGGTTGGCGTTCGAAAAATTGGTCCCGGCGAACGGCCCCGCGGAAAAGATCAGCGGATTTTCGGGCGAGAGCGGATCGACCTTCGCCGCGCCCAGGTCCAGCAGGGTCTTGGCGATGAAATGCCGGCCGACGCGGATCACGTCCACACCGTCCAGTTCATCGGTCCGGATCGATCGATCGCCGAGGGTGATGTGCAGGTATTTGCGCATAGCGTTGNNCCAGACAGGAACTTTACCTCCTCGCGGCGCCCCGCAAGCAGGTTGTTTTGACTGCCGGGCCCCGTTGCCGCTCGCCCCCGCGGTTTCCGAGGCACCCCCGGCAAGCGCCGGAAAGCGTAAGCTTCGCGGCGTGCCGGGCAAGCTCCAGCGCGCAGACGCCCTCTCCCCCGCCGAATTGCGGGCGCTCGGCGCGCACGCGGTCAAGCGATCCTTCCCGAAGCGCACGGTCATCATCAACGAGGGCGATGCAGGCGACGCGCTGTACATCCTTCTCACCGGCAAGGTGAAGATCTATGCCTCCGACCCCGACGGGAACGAAATCGTGCTGCTGACCCAGGGGCCGGGCGAGTACTTTGGCGAAATGATGCTCGACGAAGGACCGCGCTCGGCCTCCGTGATGACGCTCGAGCCCTGCACGTTTCTCGTCATACCGAAGGCGAGCCTGCGCGAATTCCTCGTCGGCAATCCGGCATTCGCGGTGCGCCTGATCGAGAAGCTCATCCATCGGGTCCGCGCGACGACGGCGAGCGTGAAGAGCCTCGCCCTCATGGATGTCTACGGCCGGGTGGCGCGGCTGCTGCTCGAGCTGGCCGATGACCAGGACGGCAACTGGGTCATCAACGAGCGCCTAACTCACCAGGACATCGCGAGCCGGGTGGGTGCCTCCCGCGAAATGGTGAGCCGGATCCTCAAGGACCTCGCGGACGGGGGCTATATCGCGGTTCAGCGCGACCGGATCTTCGTCAATCGCAAGCTGCCGAGCCACTGGTAGCGCTCGCCGGCCGCTGCCGCGGCAGGTGAATTTCTCACAAGCGATGGTTGCCGTGCTTCACTGGCCCGCGACCCCGGCCGCCGTAGTCTGGATGCGCCTTCCAACCCACGGAGAGCGCCATGATCATCCGAGACTTCGCAATCTTCGCCAGCATGATGATTCCGACCATCATCCTCGTGGTGGCCATTGCCGCCACGGTCATCGGCCTGTAGCTCCGGCCGGTGCTATTCGAGCACCCGGTCGGCGCGCGCCAGCAACTGCTGCGGCAACGTCAGCCTCAGCGCCGCCGCGGTGCGGCGATTAACCGCGAGCTCGAACAGGGTCGGCAATTCGACCGGCAGGTCGGACGGGCGCGCGCCTTTGACGATCTTGTCGACGAAATACGCCAGGCGCCTCCAAGCTTCGCGCCGGTCGGGCCCATAGGACAACAGGTGCCCGGCCTCGGCAAAGCGCACCCAGCCGGCGATGCTCGGGATGCGGTGCTTCATGAAGAACTCCGCCAGGACCCTGTTTTGCCCGGTCATGAGGCCGTCGGAGAAAAGCGACGCTGCGTCCGGGCGGGATGCGATCATGGCCTCCAGCACCTTGCCGAGTTCCGCCCGGTTGCGCGCCTGGTGATAGCTGACTTCGATGCCGAGGCGTTGCGCCGCGGATCGCGACGCTGCGAGTTCCCGGTGTTCTCCCGGATGCTCCGGGTTGGCGAGAAACGCCATGCGGCGCAGGCTGGGCACGATCTGCTTCAGGAATTCCATCCGCTTCTCGATCAGCTCGGTGGCGAGCAACGAGATGCCGGTTGCATTGCGGCCCGGTCGCGCATAGCTTTCAACGAGACCCGCGGCAACCGGATCCCCGCTATGCAGAAATACATGCGGGACAGACGGCAGCAACCGTCTCGCGGCGTCTGCGCCGCCCGCGACTGTCACGACCACTGCGGGTCGCAATGCACCGATTGCGGCCGCGGCCGCCTGCAGGCGATCGCCCGAGTAGTCCGCCCAGCGCTCCTCCAGCGCGACGCTGCGCCCTTCGCGGTAACCGCGCTGATGAAGTCCATCGATGAAGAACTTGAATAATTCCGCATTGTCGGCCTTGCTGCCGCCGGATAGGACTGCAACCCGGGGCGGCGCCACGGTTTGGGCCGCGGCCACGCCGGGCAGCCCCGCGACGCCTAGCGAAGCCAGGAGAAGTCTTCTGCGCTGATCATTCACGCGGCCGCCTTGCTCGAACGAGGGCTCGCTTCCCGGAGCCGCGTCGGGACTACGTCGACTTGCAAAACGCCCACGACAGAAGCTGCGGGCGCCACACGTATCCCGAGCGCGCGACCAGCGCCGCGAGCAGCGTCACCAGCGCTTCGCCGTCGATCGGCCCTCCGCCGCCCTCGAGCAGTTCGGCGCGATCCATGTCGAGTTTCAGCGGCGCGCGTTCGAGCCGGTCGGGCTCGATCATCGTCGACTGCAAGGTCTTCGACCAGACCGCCTGCGCCTCGGGCCGCGACGGGTCGAACCACGCCTCGCCCGCGGCGCGCAGGTCCTTCTCGTGATCGGCCGGCGCGGCGCCGGTGGCGCCCAGAAATTCCCTCACGCGGACCTCGCGCCGGCCTTCGTCCACCTGCAGGACGATGCGATGCGTGCGCCCTTCCGGTTCCTGCGCGCGGAGATCGACGATCCAGCGGTCCCGCTCCGCGCCGCCCATCGCGACCGACGGGATCGATGCAGCCAGAGACTCGAGCCGTCTGCGCAGCACATCGGCGCCGACCGGCGCGACATGGCCTGCGGGATCGATGCGCGTCGCAAAACTGGCGAGCCAGACGACCATGGCGAGAAACACGATGACGTGCACCAGCGCGAACCACAGCAGCCACAGGCCGCCTCGGTCGTGCGAGCCGGCCCACATCATGAGACCCAATGGCAGGAACGCCATCGCGGCGAATATGCGCACGACGTACTGGCGCCGATCCGCCTGCGACGTGAAAGCGAGAGCGATCACCACGATGGCCGGGGCCACCGACAGGATGCCGTCGCCGACATCCCCCGCAAGACGCCACCATAGCAAGGCGCCGAACAGGAATCCGTACGCCGCGGCGACGGCCCCTACGGCACCCAATGGCCTCATGCGAAACGCGGTCATGGCATGGAGATCCTCATCGGTTCGTAACGGCAATTCGCGGCGGGGCCGACCATGATCGGGCGGCAGTCTACGCCGGATTGCGCCAATCCGGACCCCTGGCAGGGGTTCCCGGACCCGAAGCGCATGCGGCGGTCATTGGTGGAAAAATAGCGCCCACTGCTCGTCGATCGCAAGAGGTAGACGATGTACCGCGCCCTGCAAGACCCGAGTCGCTGGAGCCTGCCACTCGTCCTGGCGGACCAGGCGTCCGCCACGCCGGACAAGACCTGGATCACGACCATCGGCGGCGAAAGGCTGACATTTGGCGAGGCAGATCGGGATGCCCGCCAGGCCGCCGCGTTTCTGGAGAGCCTCGGTGTAGGCGGCGGCGAACGCGTCGCCGTGCTGCTGCCGAACGGCCTCGATTTCGTGCGCGCGTGGATGGGCCTGGGTTATCTCCGCGCCACGGCCGTGCTGCTGAACACCGAGCTGCGCGGCGCCTTCCTGCAGCACCAGGTCAATCATTGCGGTGCGCGCCTGGCCATCGTCGATGCAACGCTCGTCGGGGCGCTGGCGGAAATTTCCGGCGCGCTGGACCGGTTGCAGCGCATCGTGGTCGTCGGCGCGGCGCCTGCGGATGCCGGCGGTCGGTTCACGCGCACGTCCTGGAGCGCCTGGCGCGACGCGCCGCCGANNTGGGCGCGATCGAGACCGTGGCCCTGCAGCCGGACGACTGCTACTACATCGCGCTGCCGCTGTTCCACGCCAACGGCCTGCTCATGCAGCTGGGCGCGACGCTGATCGCCGGCGCGCGCGCCGTGGTGCGCGACCGGTTCAGCGCCTCCGCATGGCTTGCGGACATCCGCGCGCACGGCGCGACCGTGACCAACGGGCTCGGCGTGCTGCCCGCGTTCGTCGCCGCGCAGCCGCCAGGACCGCACGATCGCGACCACCGGCTGCGGGCGATGATGAACGCGCCCAACGTCCCCGCTCACGAGGCGGTGCTGCGCGAGCGCTTCGGCATCCGCGACGTGGTCTCAGGATTCGGCATGACGGAGTGCAACATCCCGATCTGGGGGAGACTGGGCGAGTCCCGCCCGGGGGCGGCAGGTTGGGTCTATGAGCGCCATTTCGAGGTCATCATCGCCGACCCGGACACCGACCGGCCGGTCCCCGCCGGTACGACCGGGGAGATTCTCGTGCGCCCGAAGACCGCCTGGGGTTTCATGGCCGGCTATCTGGATCTCCCGGAAAAGACCGTGGAGTCCTGGCGCAACCTGTGGTTCCACACGGGCGACGCCGGCGTGATGGATGGCGAAGGCGTCGTCACCTTCGTCGACCGCCTCAAGGACTGCATCCGGCGCCGCAGCGAGAACATCTCCGCGGCGGAAGTCGAAGCCGTGATCGCCGGCCTGCCCGGCGTGCAGGAAGTCGCCGCTTACGCGGTGCCATCGGACCTCCCTGGCGGCGAAGACGAAGTCATGCTCGCCATCGTGGCCGAGGAGGCCGACCAGTTCGATTGCGCCGCGCTCGTCGCCGCGGCAGACAAGCTGCTGCCGCGTTTCGCGCAGCCGCGCTATGTCGAGCTGGTCGAGGCGCTGCCGAAGACCGCCACGGGCAAGGTGCAGCGTGCCGTGCTGCGCAAGCGTGGTGCCGGCGCGGCGTGGGACCGCGAGCGCCAGGTGCCGAAGCCGTGAGCACCCNNTGCCTTCCGTTTCGTCGCGGGCGAAGCGCCATCCACCGTCAATCCGAGCCTGTGGCGTCATGCGACGCGCAACGCGCGCGTCGGTCTGTTCAAAGTCGCGGACGGCATCTACCAGCTCCGCGGATTCGACATCGCCAACATG
>DKBI01000050.1 GCA_002451175.1 Betaproteobacteria bacterium UBA6904 | reverse complement strand
GAAGATGGGCTTCGTGTTCCAGTTTTTCCACCTCGTCGCGCGCCTCACGGCGGAGCAGAACATCGAGTTGCCGATGGTGCTCGCCGGCATCGCGCCGCTGGAGCGCAGGGCGCGCGTCGGCCGGCTGCTCAAGGAATACGGGCTGGAGACGCGCGCGCGGCACCGCCCCAACGAATTGTCCGGCGGCCAGTGCCAGCGCGTGGCGATCGCGCGCGCGCTGTCGATGCAACCGGGCGTGATCCTCGCCGACGAGCCGACGGGAAACCTCGACCGGCACACCGGCCAGGAGGTCATGACCGTGCTCGAGCGCGTGCATCATGCGGGCGGCACCGTGATCGTCGTGACGCACGATGCCGAGATCGGGGCTCGCGCGCACCGGCGCCTGCGCATGATCGACGGCGCCATCGTGGGCGACGAGCGCGGCGGCGCGGAGCCCCAGGACGCGCCCGGGGCTTCCCCGCCGCCGGCATGAGAATCGCCGACATCTTCGAGTTCGCGTGGCGCGTCGTGCGCGGGCACCGCGGCCGCACGCTCCTCATCCTGCTCGCGATGGGCATCGGCGTCGCCGCCGTGGTCGCGGTGAGCTCGATCGGCGAGGGCGCACGGCTGTACGTCGTCAACCAGTTCGGTTCCCTCGGCACGCATCTGGTGATCGTGCTCCCCGGGCGCAGCGAGACGGCGGGCGCGATGCCCGGCGTGCTCATCGGCAAGACGCCGCGCGACCTGACGCTCGACGATGCCCTCGCGCTGAAGCGCAGCGCGGCGATCCGGCGCCTGGCGCCGATCATCGTCGGTGCGGGCGACGTGCGCGTCGGCGCGCGCAGCCGCGAGACGCCGGTGCTCGGTTCGACCGCCGAGCTGATGGACATCCGGCACATGGACATGGCGCACGGGCAGTTCCTGCCGCCGGGCGACCCGCGCCACAGCCAGCCGGTGTGCGTGGTCGGCGCCAAGGTCGCGCGCGAGCTGTTCGGCGCGCGCAGCGCGCTGGGCGAGTGGCTGAGGGTCGGCGACCGGCGCTTCCGGGTGATCGGCGTGCTCGCCTCGCAGGGCGAGTCGCTCGGATTCAACACCGACGAGATCGTCATCGTGCCGTTGGCGGCGGCGCAGGCGCTGTTCAACACCGAGGCGCTGTTCCGCATCCTGGTCGAGGCGAAGAGCCGCGAGCAGATCGTTCCCGCGCAGCGCGACGTCGAGGAGATCCTGCGCGAGCGGCACGACGGCAAGCGCGAGGTCACGGTGATCACGCAGGACGCGGTACTCGCCACCTTCGACCGCATCCTGCGCGCCTTGACGCTCGCGGTCGGGGGGCTCGCCGCGATCAGCCTGGCGGTGGCGGGGATCCTCATCATGAACGTGATGCTGATCTCGGTCACGCAACGCCGCCACGAGATCGGGCTGCTGAAGGCGCTGGGCGCGACCGGGGGCAACATCCGCCTCATGTTCTTCACCGAAGCGGGGCTGCTCGCGCTGGGGGGCGCGACGCTGGGACTGGCGGCGGGCAAGCTCGGCCAGTGGTTCTTCGCGCAGCTCTTCCCGAGCATCCCGTTCACGCCGCCCTGGTGGGCGCTGATCGCGGCGCCCCTGACGGCGGTCGGCACCGCGGTCCTGTTCACGGTGGCGCCGGCGCGGCGCGCGGCGCGCCTCGATCCGGTGCGGGCCCTGTCGAAGCGATGAACACCGGCGACTTCGTGCGCTTCACGCTCGCCTCGCTCGCGGCGCACCGCCTGCGCACCATCCTCACGGCGCTCGGCATCGCGGTGGGCATCGCGGCGGTGATCCTGCTCACCTCGATCGGCGAGGGGCTGCACCGCTTTGTGGTTGCCGAATTCACGCAGTTCGGCACGAACCTGATCACGGTGTCGCCCGGGCGCATCCAGACGCACGGCGCCTCGCTCGGCGCGGTGAACACCGTGCGCCCTCTCACCATCGACGACGCGATCGCGCTGCGGCGCGTGCCGCACGTGCTCGTCACGGATCCCCTCGTGCAGGGCAACGCCGAAGTCGAGCATCTCGGCCGCAGCCGGCGCGTCACGCTCTACGGCACGGGATCCGATTTCGTGCGTGCGCTCAGCATGCGGGTTGCCGCAGGCGAGTACCTGCCGGCAGACGACCCGCATGCCGCGCGGGCCTTCGTCGTGCTGGGCGCCAAGGTGGCGAAGGAACTCTACGGCGGGGCGAACCCGCTGGGCAGCCGTCTGCGGGTGGGCACCGAGCGCTACCGCGTGGTCGGCATCATGGAGTCGAAGGGCCAGGTGCTGGGGTTCGATCTGGACGACACGGTGTTCATCCCGGTGGCGCGCGCGCTCGACATGTTCAACCGCGAAAGCCTCATGGAGATCCACGTCACCTACGAGCCCACGGTGCCGGTGGCGGAGGTCGAGGCGGGGCTGAAGCACGTGCTCACCGGCCGGCACGGCGCGGAGGACTACACCGTCACGCCGCAGCAGAAGATGCTGGAAGTGTTCGACACGATCCTCAACGCAATCACGTTCGCGGTGGCGGCAATCGGCGCGATCTCCCTGCTCGTCGGCGGCGTGGGCATCCTGACCATCCTGACGATCGCCGTGGCGGAGCGCACGGGCGAGGTCGGTCTCCTGCGCGCGCTCGGCACCACACAGCGCGGAATCCTGATGCTGTTTCTGGGCGAGGCGGCGCTGCTGGCCGCGATTGGCGGGGCCGGGGGGCTGGCGCTGGGCACGGGCGTCGCTGGTCTCCTGAAGCTCGTGCTGCCGGCGCTGCCCGTGCACACGCCGTGGTTCTACGCGGTCCTCGCAGAGGTCGTCGCCGTGAGCGTGGGGCTCGTGGCGGGCGTGCTGCCCGCGCGCCGCGCCGCCGCGCTCGACCCGCTCGAGGCGCTGCGCGGCGAATAGCGTACGTGCCGGCAGTGCCGGGAACCCCCTAGAATCCAGTGCCCGCGCAAAGGCCGCCCGAGATGATCGATTTCTACACGTGGAGCACCCCCAACGGTCGCAAGGTGTCGATCATGCTGGAGGAGTGCGGCCTGCCGTATCGCGTGCACAAGATCCATATCGGCCGTGGTGAGCAGTTCAGCGACGCGTTCGTCGCGATCAGTCCCAACGCCAAGATCCCGGCGATCGTCGATCCGCAAGGCCCCGACGCGGCCCCGATGGCCATATTCGAGTCCGGCGCGATATTGATCTACCTCGCGGGCAAGTGCCGCCGCTTCCTGCCGGAGACCCCGCGTGGCAAGTACGAGGCGCTGCAGTGGCTGATGTTCCAGATGGGGGGCGTGGGGCCGATGTTCGGCCAGACGCACCACTTCCTGCGCTCGGCGAAAGAGCCGGTGCCCTACGCGATCGAGCGCTACAAGGCGGAGACGCGGCGGCTCTACGGCGTGCTGGACCGGCGTCTCGCCCAGACGCCGTTTCTCGCGCAGGAGTACTCGATCGCCGACATCGCCACCTACCCGTGGGTCGCGCGCTTCGATTGGCATCAGGTCGCGCTCGCCGATTTCCCCAACGTGAAGCGCTGGTTCGACACGATCGGCGCCCGCCCCGCGGTGGCGCGGGGCATGGCGGTGCCGCAATGATGCTGACCGTCGAGCGCAGTCATCTGCCCGGCGAGGAGCCCCTCGAGCTGCTGTCTTGCGTGAACGGCTCGGGCGCACAGCGCCCGCCGCTGCTGTTCGTGCACGGCGCGTACGTCGGCGCGTGGTGCTGGGCGGAGCATTTTCTGCCGTGGTTCGCCGAGCGCGGGTTCGAGGCGCACGCGCTGTCGCTGCGCGGGCACGGCCGCAGCGGGGGCCACGACCGGCTGCACGGGTTCGGGCTCAATGACTACGTGGATGACCTCCAGCTCGCGATCGGGACGTTTTCCCGGCCGCCCGTCGTGATCGGACACTCGATGGGCGGGCTGGTGGTGCAGAAGTACCTCGAGCGCGGGAAAGCGACCCTGCCGGCGGTCGTGCACGTCTGCCCGGTGCCACCGTTCGGTCTGCTGCCCTCGACGTTGCAGCTTGCGTTCTTCCGGCCGGGGCTGTTCACGGAGATCAATGCGCTCGCCACCGGCCATCGCGCTTCGCGCGCGGCGCTCGCCGAAGCGCTCTTTTCGGACGCCGTCGAGCGCGAGCGCATCGACAAATTCTACGGCCGCATGCAGCGCGAGTCGCACCGGGCGCTGATGGACATGACGATCTGGAACCTGCCGCAGCTGTGGCGCCTGCCGCGCGTGGCGGCGCTCGTGCTCGGCGCGGAACACGATGCGCTCATCTCGCCGACGCTCGCGAGAAGCGCGGCGAACCTGTTGCGCGCGGAGTATCACCTGCTCGAAGGGATGGGGCACGCGGTGATGCTGGAGAACGACTGGGAGCGCGCGGCGGCCGTGATTCTGGACTGGGTGGGGGCGCAGGGGCTCTAGCTCAGCGCGCGGCCCGGGCGTGGCGCGCGAGGAACGCGTTGATGTCCTCGACGCGAAGCTGCGGCTCGCCGGCGACCGGTACCGAGCCGACGACGCGGTTCATCCACGCCATGTTCTCCTGCATCCGCGCGACGACCTTCGGCCACTCCTTCGCCGTATGGCGCCGCGGATCCGGCAGCACGTGGCACTGCCGGCACGCGAGCCGGAAGGGTTCGCCGGCGGGCGTATCGACTTCCGGGAACCGCTTCGCATCGATCGCCTGCTGCGCCTGGCGCTGCAAGTACGCCAGCAGCACGCCGTGCTCCTCCTCCGTGGGCGCCTCGACCCCGGCCATCAGGTCCTTCATCAGTGCGCCCAGGTTGCCCTTGCCGCGCATGCGCACCACCATCCGCTCCACGACCGACGTCCAGCGCTTCGCGTCGTGCATCGCGGGGTTCGGCAGGTTGTGGCACTGCACGCAGTAGCGCAGCAGGAGCCGCGCCCCGCGCGCATCCGGCTGCGGCAGCTGCGCCACGTGAAAGGTCGGCGGCAGGATGCGCTCGAGCATCGGGCCGTGCGGGCTTTGCGCCCAGCGTGCCCGGGCCTTGGCGATTTCGTCGGCCGAAGCGGACGAGCCCATGAAGAGCAGCATGACGAGCACTGCGCGCATCAAAGCGTGTGGCTGCGGTCGCCGTGTGCGAAACCGCGCAGCGGCTCCCCGACGCCGCGGCCCAGCGCGAGGACCTTGAAGAGCTCGCCCATCTCGGCGGGCGACAGCAGCATCTGCGCGGACGCCGCGAGCGGCGCGTAGCGGCTGGTTTCCGAAGGGTCGCAGGCCTCGAGCAGCTCCGCGATGCCGCAGTTGACGAGGAACTGCGCCTGGTCGGCGTAGCCGAGCACGTCGAGCCCCGAGGCCTCCGCAGCGTCGGCCAGCGCGCTGAAGTCGACGTGCGCCGTGATGTCCTCCAGGCCGGGCAGGTGAAACGGGTCGCCATGCGCGCGGTGGCGGTAATGGCACATGAGCGTGCCCATCGAGCGCTGCGGATGGTAATACTCGTGCCGCGGAAAACCGTAATCGATGACGACGATGGCGCCGCGCTCCAGGCATTCGCCGAGCGAGCGCACCCACGCGGGCGCGGCGAGCGAGAGTTCGCTCTCGTAGCGTTCGCCTTCGCCCGCCACGATGGGCAGCGTCTGTGCCGCGTCGAGCAGCGGCCCGGTCGCGGGACGCTCGCTCCAGTCGAGCCGGTCGTCGCGCAGGCACACGCCGCGCTCCGCGATGCCGAGCGCCGACCAGGCGAGCGCGTGCACCGGCATGGCGTCCACGACCTCGTTCGCGAGCATCACGCCGCGAAAGCGCTCGGGTAGCCGGTCGAGCCATGCGACCCGCGTGCCCAGGCGCTCGCGCTGCCGCTCGCGCAAGCCGTGGCTGGTCTCGAGAATGGCATACGGNNTCCATGTAGCGCGCGAACGGCATCCAATTGCCGTGGCCACGGATCTCGGCCGCGATGCGCTCGACGAGCGCGCCGCTCGCGGCTTGCGCAGCGGGGCCGGGCGAAGGAAGCGGGTCGGGTCGCATGGGCGGATGGCGAGGGAATTTACCCTAGAATTCCCGGCGTGATGGACGCATCCCTGCAAGGCAAGGTTGCCCTCGTCACCGGCGCCGCGCGGCGCGTCGGTGCAGCGATCGCGCGCCGCTTGCATGGCGCCGGCGCAAATCTCGCGATTCACTTCCGCGGGACCGGGCGGGAGGCCGCCGCGCTCGAAGCGGAGCTCAACGCGCAGCGCGCGGGGAGCGCCTTGTGCGTGCGCGCCGACCTGCTGGCCGAGGACGCGGCGCGCAGGGTCATCGACGCCGCGCGCGGCGGGTGGGGTCGGCTCGACGTGCTCGTCAACAACGCGTCGACGTTCTATGCGACGCCGATGGGCGGGATCAGCGCAGCGCAGTGGGAGGAATTGACCGGCTCGAACGTGCGTGCGCCGCTGTTTCTGGCGCAGGCAGCGGCGCCGCATCTCGCAAGCGTCCACGGCGCGATCGTGAACATCGTCGACATTCACGCCGAGCGTCCGCTGAAGGGCTATCCCGTGTACAGCATCGCCAAGGCGGGGCTCGCTGCGCTCACGCGGTCGCTCGCGCTCGAGCTGGCGCCCGCCGTGCGCGTCAACGCCGTCGCGCCGGGCGCGATTCTCTGGCCCGAGGACGGGCAGTTCGATCCGGCCGAGCGCGAGCGCATTCTCGCGACGACGCCGCTCGCGCGCATCGGCTCGCCGGAAGACATCGCCCAGGCGGTGCATTTCCTCGCGACCGCGCCCTTCGTCACGGGCCAGACGCTCGCCGTCGATGGCGGCCGCTCCGTGTTTCTGTGAGGGGCGACGGTCCGGCATGAGCGATTCGCGCAAGGTCGAGTACGAGTCCGCCAAGCTCGCCAAGCGCCTGCGCCGCCAGGT
>DKBI01000147.1 GCA_002451175.1 Betaproteobacteria bacterium UBA6904 | reverse complement strand
CGTTGTGCCTCGCGCTGCAACCCGTGGCCGCGCAACAGGGCAAGATCGAGGTGCAGTGGATCAGTCATGCGGCGTTTCGCATCACCACGCCTGGCGGCAAGGTGATCGTCATCGACCCCGCGATGTCGGCCATTCCGGCGACGCCGCCCGAGTACAAGAAGCCCGAGGCGCTGGGCAAGGTCGACCTGCTGCTGGTCACGCACGGCCACTGGGATCACTCGACCGATGCGCCGGCGCTCGCCAGGCTGAACAACATCCCGCTGCACGCGCCCGGCGACCTGAACATGACGCTGACCACGCTCGGCGTGCTGCCGGCGGCGCAGCTGCCGCGCTTCAACAAGAGCGGGCGCATCCAGCCGCTCCCGGGGATCAAGGTCACCTACGTTCGCGCCGAACATTCTTCGGCGTACGTCTGGCGCAATCCGGCAACCGGCAAGGACGAAACGCACCCAGGCGGCGAGCCGGTCGGTTTCATCGTCGAGCTGGAGAACGGTTTCAAGATCTGGCACATGGGCGACACCGGNNATCGGCGGGAACTTTACGATGGACGCGGCCGACGCGGCGTATGTGCTGCGCGAGCTGATCAAGCCGAAATTCGCCATCCCGATGCACTATCGCGTGACGCCGGGGGCGAAGACCCCGCCTCAGCTGCTGGTCGAGGCGCTTGGCGAGGCGCCGACGAAGCTGATCCTGCTCGAGCCGGGGCAGAAGACCGAGTTCTGAAGCGCGCGGGCCGCGCCGCTCAGTTCGGCGCGGCGGCGGCGACCGGCTCGACGCCGGACCACGCGCCGGTCGTGACGAGGTCGCGTGCCGTATCCTTCAGTTCATTGGCCACGACCGCCGCGGCGGTGGACAGCCGCTCGGGCGGCAGCGAGTACAGGTAGTTGCGCCGGCGCAGGGTGGCGTCGGAGATCGACAGCGCGCGCCACTGCCGGCCGCGCTTGCCCTCCAGGTGCACGGCCGCCATCGGCTTGATCGTGGCGCCCATGCCGCCGTACACGCAATCCATCAGCAGCGACAGCGAATCGATCTCCGCGACCACGTGCGCGGTGAGGCTGCGGCGTTCGAGCTCCGTGGCGATGCGGCGGCGCAGGCCGTGCGTTCCGGTCGGCAGGACGAGCGGCAGGGCGGCGGCCTCGGCGAGCGTGATGCTCGTGCGGCGCGGCGCGACGAGTCGGCTGTGCTTCGGCAGCATGACGAACAGTTCCTCCTCCAGCAGCGCTTCCACCGCGACGTCGCGCGCGACGTCGTTGCTGAACAGCACCGCGAGATCGAGCTGCGCCATGCGCATCATCTGCCCCAGATGGCCGCTCATGCCCTCCACGACGTTGAGCAGGATCGCCGGGTAGCGTTCCCGCACGCGGCGCACGAGCGGCAGGCCCAGCGCCGCGACCGTGGTGGCCGGCAGCCCCACCGACACCATCCCCTGCACGGCGCCGGATTCCTTGCGCGCGATGGACAGGGCCTGGTCGAGCTGGCGCAGCATGAAGCGCGCGTGGTGGTACAGGGCGAGCCCGTTCTCGGTCGGCGCGACGCCTTTCGGCGAGCGGCTGAGCAGCGGCTTGCCGACCTCCGCTTCGAGCTTGTGCAGTTGCTGGCTGAGGGCCGGCTGCGCGATGAACAGCTGCCGCGAGGCCTTGGACAGGCTGCCGCTCTCGACGATCTGGGTGAAGTAGCGCAGCTGCCGCAGGTCCACGATCGGCTCCGGGAGTGGGGTATAGTGCCAGCTTATACCCCATCTCGGAAAACGGTATTTTTCGCTGTGGCGGCGACTTCCTAGACTGCATTCCACCTTGCCACGCGTCCCGACCCGCACGCGCAGCACCCGCCCGGCAAAGTCGGGCCGCCCGCGCGCGCTCGTGCAGGCGATGGCGCGCGTGGCATGGCAGGAATTTCCCGGACATTTCGGCGGCGCCCTGTCGAAGATGCTCGTCGGCCCGGCGAACTCGGATTCGCGACGCATCGACTTCCGCATCTCGCGCTATGCGCCGAACGCCTACGTCGCGGAGCACGTGCACCGGGTCCAGGAGCAGATCTACTACGTCCTCGAAGGCGAGGGGCTGTTGACCCTGGATCAGGACACGCACCTGCTGCGCGCGCACGATTACGTCTTCGTGCCGCCGGGCGTGCGGCACAGCTTCACCAACAGCGGACTGGGCGGCCTCGTCTTCCTCGTGGTGACGACGCCGGCCGACGACGAACCACTTCCTGAAGGAGGAGAGCAACGATGACCAGCAGAAGACGCGTTCTGAAAGCAGGCGCTGCGGCCGCGGGGGCACTGGCCCTCGGTTTTCCGGCGATCGTGCGCAGTCAGCAGGACAAGATCAAGATCGGCCACCTCACGCCGCTCACCGGATTCCTCGGCGCGTTGGGGGAATACGCCGTGATGGGCATCAAGATGGCGACCGAGGAGATCAACGCCGCGGGCGGCGTGCTGGGACGCCCGCTCGANNATGGGCGAGATCAATTCGGCCTCCGCGCAGACCATCATGCAGGTCGCAGCGCGCAACAAGACGCTGTTCCTGCAGATCGGCGCGCGCTCGGACGTGCTGCGCGGCAAGAACTGCAACCGCTACACCTTCCACGTCGACATCCCGGTCACGGTGATGGTGAACGCCGCGGGCCAGGCGCTGCTGCGCGACGGCCTGGTCAAGGGCAAGCGCATCTTCGCGCTCACCTCCGACTACCTGTTCGGCCACGACCTGGCGAAGGCCGCGAAGGCGTTCGTCACGGCGAACGGCGGCACGGTGATCGGCGACGAGCTGACGGCCACGGACACGACGGACTTCAGCCCGTTCCTGCTCAAGATCCGCCAGGCGAAGCCCGACCTCGTCGCCACCAACCTCGGCGGCAACCAGGTGACGAACTTCGTCAAGCAGTACGCCGAGTTCGGTCTGCCGTACCCGGTGGCCGGCTTCAACCTCAACACCGCCGACGCCTGGGCGGCGGGCGAGGGCAACCTCGCCGGCATCTGGCCGACGGTCTGGCACCACGAGCTCGACACGCCGGGCTCCAGGGCGTTCGTCGCGGCGTTCCGCAAGAAATACGGCAAGCCGCCGGAGAACCACGCCTGGATCGAGTACGTCTCGCTGAAGATCATGGCGCAGGCGATCAACGCGACCAAGGGCACCGACACCGAGAAGCTGATCGCCTACTTCGAGAGCCAGGCCGAGTTCGACCTGCTCAAGTCGCGCAAGGGCTACTTCCGCGCCTGGGACCACCAGCTGATCCAGGAGGCGTATCCGTTCACCGTGAAGCCGAAAGGCCAGGCGAAGGACAAGTGGGACTTCCTGCAGTTCGGCGCGGCCGTGCCGGCGGCGAACCAGCCGCTGGAGAGCATCAATCCGTCGAAGGAACAGAATCAGTGCGTGCTCTGAGCTGAGCGCGCGTTCGACGCAGGAACGATGATCGACGGGGGCGGCGGCCGGCCACCGCCCCCGCCGCGACGATGAGCCGGTGACGATGCAACTGCTGTTTCTCCTCGAGCAGGTGGTGAANNGGCCTCGTGCTCGGAGGCTATTACCTCCTCATCGCGCTCGGCCTGTCGCTCATCTTCAGCGTGGGCGGCGTCGTGAATCTCGCGCACGGCGCGTTCTACGCATTCGGCGCGTACATCTCCCTCGAGATCGCGAAGCACCTGGGGTTCGGCGGCGGCGTGCTGCTGTCGCCGGTCCTGGTCGGCCTGCTCGGCCTCGCCTTCGAGCGCTTCCTGCTGCGGCGCTTCTACTCGGCGGACCCGATCCTCGGCCTGCTGCTGACGTTCGCGCTGGCGATGGTCGCCGAGCAGCTCATCCGCATGATCTGGGGCGCGGCGCCGCTGCCCGCCACGATGCCGGCGATCTTCAAGGGCAACGTGACGCTGGGCGATTTCCTGTTCTCGCGCTACCGCCTGCTGCTGCTCGCCATCGTCGCGCTGGTGCTGGCCGGCATCTGGCTGCTGCTCCACAAGACCGCATTCGGCCGCGTGGTGCGCGCCGGCATCCAGCGGCCCGACATGGTCGCCGCGCTGGGCATCCGGCTGCAGCCGTACATGGCGACGATCGTCATGCTGGGCGTGGGCATGGCGGCGCTGGGCGGCGCGCTCTTTGCGCCGATCACCATCGTGCATCCGGCGATGGGCGCGGAGATCATCATCGTCGCCTTCGTCGTCGTCGTCATCGGCGGGCTGGGCAGCTTCTGGNNTGCTGGTGGGTGTGGTGCGCGGCGTCACGATCCATTTCGTTCCCGCCGCGGGCGAAGCCTCGATGTACGTCCTGATGTTCCTCGTCCTGCTGTTGCGCCCGCGCGGCCTGCTCGGCGAGCGCATCGAGAAATTCGAGTGACGGGCGCGGCGGGCCCGCGCTCCGGGCGCGGCATCCTCGTCATCGGCGCGGCGGCGCTGGTCGTGCTGCCGCTGGCCATGCCGCTGCTCGGCCTCACGGTCAACACGGCGAGCGTGGTGGTCTGCCTCGCGATCGCCGCGCTCGGCCTGAATCTGCTCGTCGGCTACACCGGGCTCACGTCGTTCGGCCACAGCGCCTGGTTCGGGCTCGGGGCCTACGCGGCGGCGCTCCTGCAGAAGCACTGGCTGCACGGACAGCTCGCGCTGCCGATCCTGTTGTCGATGCTCTTCGTGGCCGCCGTCTCGGCGGTGGCCGGGCTGCTCATCCTGCGCCGGCGCGGCGTGTACTTCTCGCTGCTCACGCTGGCGCTGGTCGCGCTCAGCTACGCGATCGCGTTCCGCTGGACTGAGGTCACGGGCGGCGAGGACGGCCTCGGCGGCCTGCAGCGCGGCACGCTCGGCCCGATCAATCTCGGCCACGCGCACGTCTACTACGGCCTCGTCGCGCTGGTTGGCTTCGCGGTGCTGTACGTGATGCTGCGCGTGACGCGCTCGCCTTTCGGCCACGTGCTCGTCGCCATCCGCGAGAACCAGCAGCGCGCGACGTTCCAGGGCTATGCCGTGGACCGCTACCGGCTGGGCGCGTTCGTGCTGTCGGCGACGATCACCGGGCTCGGCGGCGCGCTCACCGCCTTCCAGCATTACCTCGTGTCCGCGGAATCGACGTCGATCGCGTTCTCCGGCGAGATGCTCGCCATGGTGGTGATCGGCGGGATGCACCACGTCCTGGGACCGGCGCTGGGGGTGCTGTTCTACATCCTGTTCCGCGAGCTGTTCTCGATCTGGACCGGCAACTGGCTGCTCTGGTTCGGCCTCGTCTTCGTCGCCTTCGTGCTGTACAGCCCGGGCGGACTGGTCGGGGTCTGGGCGACGCTGCGGCGGCGCTGGCGTCCGCCGCCGGAACTCGCCGCCGCGATGAGCGCGCGCGTCATCCACGAGGGGCTGCCGCTGCCGGAATTCCTGAAGCCCGCGGCGCGCGAGGGCAACGTGCTCGAAGTCGCCGGCGTGGAGAAACATTTCGGCGGCATCCACGCCGTGTCGAAGGCGGGCCTCGCCATCCGCCACGGCGAGATCCACGCGCTCATCGGCCCGAACGGCGCGGGCAAGACGACCGTGTTCAATGTGATTTCCGGGCTCTTTCCGCCGGACGCCGGCGTGGTGCGCCTCAATGGGCGCGACGTCCACGGCGAGGCGCCCGAGCGCATCTGCCAGCGGGGGCTCGCGCGGTCGTTCCAGATCACGAACCTGTTCAAGGGGTTGTCGATCTACGAGAACCTGCGCCTGTCGGTGCAGGCGCGTCACCCGGCGCGGTTCAACGCCTGGCGCGACACCGAGAGCTACCCCGAGATCGGCGCGCAGACCACGGAGCTCATCCGGTTTCTCGGGCTCGAGGGCATCGAGGCCATCGAGGGCGGCGAGCTCTCCTACGGCGGCCAGCGCCTCGTGGATCTCGGCATCGCGCTCGCGTCCAAGCCGCAGGTGCTGCTGCTCGACGAGCCNNGCGTTCTACGGCAAGAGCCACATCCTGACCGACGCGTCGCTCGACGTGCGCTCCGGCGAGATCGTCGCGCTCCTCGGCCGCAACGGCGCCGGGAAGTCGACGTTGCTCAAGGCGCTCATGGGCCTCGTGCCGCCCGCCTCGGGAACCATCGAATTCGAGGGGCGGCCGATTGCGGGCATGGCGGCGCCAGCCATCGCGCGGCTGGGGATCGGCTACGTGCCGCAGGGCCGCGGGCTGTTTGCCGGCATGACGGTCGCCGAGAATCTCGCGCTCGGCCGGCTTGCGCGCGCGACCGACGGCCGGCACGGCGTGGTCTGGAGCGAGCGGCAGATCTTCGAGTACTTCCCGCGGCTCAAGGAGCGCATGGGCGTCGCCGCGGACTACCTGTCCGGCGGCGAGCAGCAGATGGCGGCCGTGGCGCGCGCGCTGTCCGGCAACGTGCGCCTGCTGCTGCTCGACGAGCCGTTCGAGGGGCTCGCGCCCACGGTCGTGCAGGAGCTGTTCCAGGTCTTCGACCGCCTGCGCGAGCACGTCTCGATCGTCATCGTCGAGCACAACCTCGACCTCGTGCTGGCGCTGGCCGACCGCGTATTCGCGCTGGAGCGCGGGGCGGTATTCCACCAGGGGCCGGCGCAGCCGCTGCTCGAAGACCTGGATTATCGAAAGCAGATTCTGTGGCTGTGAACGCCGCCGCGAAGGAGAACGACCTATGAACGAGCCTGCAGCGATTTCTCGGACGGGAACCGGGCGGCCGCAGCCGCTCCTGCTCGACGGCGATTGGGTCGCGGGGGGCGGCGCCACCGTGGCCGTGATCGACAAGTACCACCTGCGGCCCGGGGCGCAGGTGACGACGGCCGACGCGGGACAGGTGGCGCGCGCCATCGACAGCGCCGACACGGCGTTTCGGCGCGGCGCGCCGCCGCCCTACGAGCGGGGCCTGATCCTCGAGCGCGCGGCGGCGCTGGTCGAGGCGCGCAGCGAGGCGTTCGTGCGCACCATGCAGATGGAGGCCGGCTTCACGGTCACCGATGCCACCGGCGAAGTGCGGCGTTGCGTGCAGACCCTGAAGCTCTCGGCCGAGGAGGCGCGGCGCATGGCGGGCGAGGTCGTGCCGCTCGCGGGCGCGCCGCAGCAGACGGGGCGCATCGGCTTCACGCTGCGCGTGCCGCTCGGCGTCGTCGCCGCGATCACGCCGTTCAACGCGCCGCTGAACACCGTGGCGCACAAGATCGCGCCGGCGTTTGCCGCGGGCAATGCCGTGATCCTCAAGCCGGCCTCGTACACGCCGCTCACCGCCTGCCGC
>DKBI01000214.1 GCA_002451175.1 Betaproteobacteria bacterium UBA6904 | reverse complement strand
AAGCGTCCCTGGCGCATGTTCCAGTTGGCAATCTCCCGCGGTTTGTCGTTGCCGATGCACGTATCGACGACGATGCAGCGCCCTTCCGACTCGATGACGAAGGCGTGAATCGAGCCGATGCTGCGTCCGTCGTCGGTGACGAAATGCGGCCGCAGCCACGCATGCTGCAGCAACCGCTCCGGCGTGGCCTCGGCAAATAGGAACGTGCCGGGCGAAGGGCCCTCGATCTCGACGACCCGCGTAATGCGCACCGCCCCCACCTGCCAGCGGCCGACCGGGTAGGTCGTCGTCACCGCGGCGGAAGGTCCGCGTACTCCGGCGCCGTCCCCGTACGCGTTGCCGCCACGCTGCGCTGGATGTCCTCGATGCTGAAGATGCCCGGCTGCAGCGCGTTGAGGTGCCCGTAGCTCTCGGCCAGCGTGTGCTCGCGGGAAAAGGACACCATGCGCTTCGTCGCCGCCACGGCGACGGGCGCCTTCGCCGCAATACGCCGTGCGGCGCCAAGCGCGCCCGCGACCAGCGCGTCGTGATCGTCGAACAGGCCGTTCACGAAACCGAGCCGTTCCGCGCGCTCTGCGCCAAGCCGCTCGCCCGTGTACCCCAGCTCCCGCACGATGGCGTCCGGAAGCAGCTTTGGCAGGCGATTGAACGTGCCGACGTCGGCCATCATGCCGATGTTGATTTCCTGGATGACGAAGTAGGCATCGCGCGTCGCATAGCGCAGGCAGCACGCCGTGACCATGTCCACGCCGCCGCCGATGCAACCGCCCTGCACCGCCGCGATCACGGGGAAACGCGCATCGTCGAGCGCCTGGAAGGTTTGCTGAAGCGTTTCCAGCTTGCCGCGAAACCGCGCCCGCGCCTCGACGGTGCCGGTCGTCAGCGCGTCGCTGCCCTGGAACACGGAGAGATCCATGCCCGCGGTGAAGTGCGGGCCGGTCGACGAAATCACCAGCGCGCGCACGCCGCCGCCGGCGTCCAGTTCGCGCACCGCGCTCGGCAGCTCGCGCCAGAAGGCCAGCGTCATCGCATTGCGACGCTCGGGCCGCGTCAGGCGCAGGTGCGCCACCTTGCCCTCGACCGAGACTTCGAAACATTCGTAAGCCATGATGGACTCCCTTGCGTCCTCGTGCGCCGAGCTTAGCATCGCGCGGCCGGTTTATCATGGCGCCCGGCCTCCCGGCACCCATGGATACAGCGAACCCCACCGAAGCGCAGTTCGGCACGATTGCCGGTCTGATCGCCCACCACGCGCGGCGCGACGCCGGCCACGCCGCACTGCGTCTCGGCGGCCGCACGCTGGCCTATGGCGAGCTCGACCGGCTCATGGATCGCGTGGCATCGGCGCTGCAGCGCGAAGGGGTAGCGCCGCGCGAGGCGATCGCCATTTGTGCCGGCACCTCCATCGAATACGCCGCCGTGTTTCTGGGCGCGCTGCGCGCCGGGGTCGCGGTCGCGCCGCTCGCCCCCTCCTGCACGCCACAGGAACTCGCCGCGATGGCTGCCGATGCGGGCGCCCGGATGTTGTTCCTCGATGCCGGGGTGTCGGCCGCGCTGCAGCCGGTCGCCGATCGCCTGACGCTGCCGCGCGTCGCGCTGGACGATTCCGCGGCCGGACTGGCGCTGAGCGCGTGGCTGGCGCCGGCCGGCGCATCGCCCGCGGCCGTGGACGTCCGGCCGGACTGGCCGTTCAACATCATCTACTCGTCGGGCACCACGGGCGTGCCGAAGGGCATCGTGCAGTCGCACGCCATGCGCTGGGGGCACGTGCAGCGCGCGGTGGTCTACGGATACGGCGCCGACACGGTGACCCTGCTCGCCACGCCGCTGTATTCGAACACGACCCTGGTGTGCTTCTTTCCGACCATCAGCCGCGGCGGCACCGTCGTGCTGATGGCGAAGTTCGACGCCCGCGACTATCTCGCGCTGGCCGAGCAATGGCGCGTCACGCACACCATGCTCGTGCCCGTCCAGTACCAGCGCATCATGGCGCACCCCGAGTTCGCACGCTTCGATCTCGCCAGTTTCCGCTTCAAGTTCTGCACCAGCGCGCCGTTCCGCGCCGCGCTCAAGGGCGACGTCGTCGCGCGCTGGCCGGGCGGCCTGGTCGAGTTCTACGGGCTGACGGAGGGCGGCGGCACCTGCATTCTGCCGGCGCACGATTTCCCCGGGAAACTGGAGACCGTGGGGCGGCCCGCGGAAGGACACGATATCCGCCTGATCGACGAGCAGGGCCGTGAATTGCCGCCCGGCAGCGTGGGGGAAGTCGTCGGCCGCTCACCGATCATGATGACCGGATATCACAACCAGCCCGGCAAGACGCGCGACGCCGAATGGTATTCCGCCGACGGTGTGCGCTTCATTCGCACCGGCGACCTGGGACGCTTCGACGCGGATGGATTTCTCACGCTGCTCGACCGCAAGAAGGACATGATCATCTCGGGCGGCTTCAACGTCTACCCGAGCGACCTCGAGGTCGTCCTGCGCCAGCACCCCGACGTGGCCGATGCGGCCGTGGTCGGCGTGCCGTCGGAAAAATGGGGCGAAACGCCCGTGGCGTTCGTCGTGCCGCGCGCCGGGACGCAGCCGCAGGCGTCGGCGCTGCTGGCGTGGACGAATGGCCGGGTGAACAAGATCCAGAGGCTGGCGGACCTGCGCGTCATCGATCAGCTGCCGCGCAGCGCCATCGGCAAAGTGCTGAAGCGGGAACTCCGCGACGGATACTCCGGTACGGCGACAGGCTAGAGCGCTACTTCGGCAGTTCTCCCCCTTGCAGGGCCAGCCGCTTCAGGCGGCGGTCGGCCATGATCTTTTCGTAGCATTCCGCGCACACTTCCCGCTTGCGATTGCCACCCGGCAGCGTCCTGAAGCTCGCGCGCGGCTTCGAGTGCTGTCCGTGATAGCAGTACTTGAGGGGGTTCAGGTTCGTCATGTTCATTCCCTTGGCCACTTGCCTCGCAAGGCCTTGATCCTACCTCGTTTTATCTTACTCTCGATACGCTTTCGCTTCGACGCCTGCGTCGGCCGGGTCGGGCGCCGCGGCCGGGGCGGCGTGGCGGCCTGGTCCACGAGCGCCTGCAGGCGTTGGAGCGCCTCCACGCGATTCAGTTCCAGGCTGCGGTGCCGCTGCGCCTTGATCACGATCACGCCCTCCAGCGACATGCGCCGGCCCGCCAACGCCCGCAGCCGCGCCTTCACCGTCTCGGGCAGCGATGAGGCCCCGATGTCGAATCGCAGGTGCACCGCGTTCGACACCTTGTTGACGTTCTGCCCGCCGGCGCCAGTCGCGCGCACCGCCGTCATGCGAACTTCGCCCGGATCCACCGGCACGCGGGATGGCGTGTGCCTCACCCACGAAGTATAAGCCGCTCATTGACGCGGCGCCGGCGCATCGGCCATGATCGCCGCCTTCCCAGGAGGCACCATGAAGATCCTCGTCACCGCCCTGCTCTCGGCCGCTCTGCTTGCGGCCCAACCCGTGCCGGCCGCCGAACTGAGCGTCGCCGGCAGCGACACGTTCGCGTCGATTCTGCAGACGCATCTGAACAAGCGGGTCACCGTTCGGCTGCGCTCGGGGCAGGAATTGACCGGCACGGTGCGCGCCGTGACCGGGCAGCTCGTGCACCTCGGCGCATTGAGCGGCCGCGAATTCTTCGACGCAGTCATTGCTGCCGATGCGATCGAAGCTCTGGTGATCCGCACCCGCGACTGACGCCGCGGCGTGCCCCGCTTGTTGCGCCTCACGCTGCTGTCGGCGCGGGATCTGCTCGCGACGGCCGGCCCGTTCGTCGCCATCGCGGTCGCGCTGCTGATCGCCGCCTACGTCGTGCTGAAGCCGACGCCGCCGACGCGGGTCGTCCTCGCCACGGGCCCGCAATTCAGCGACTTCGAGGCGTTCGGCAAGCGCTACCAGGATGAACTGAAGCGCTTCGGCATCGAGGTCGTCCTGCAGGCGACGGAGGGGTCGAGCGCCAATCGGCGGCTCCTGCGTGACGAAAAGCACGACGTCGATTTCGGATTCCTGCGCGGCGGCACCAGCGAGGCCGTGCTGGCCGAGGAGGAAGCCAAGGGGGGCGCGCCCCTGGTTTCGCTCGGCAGCCTGTTCTATGAACCGGTCTGGATCTTCTATCGCGCAGAGGCCGCGAAGAAGCTGCCGGGCGGCCGGCTGTCGGCGCTGCCGGCGCTGCGGGACTGGCGCGTCAACACCGGCTCCCGCGGCAGCGGCGCGACCGGGATGATGCTGCGCCTGCTGGAGGCGAATGGCGTGCCGCGCACGGCGGTGAAGTTCGACCGCCAGGACCAGGGGCCCGGCGTCGCGGCGTTTCTCGACGGCTCGCTGGACGCGCTCGTTCTGGTTTCGGCGCCCGAGGGCGCTGCGGTTCAGGTGCTGCTGCGCGAGCCCGGGATTGCGCTCTACGAGTTCGAGCAGGCCGAAGCCTACGCCCGGCGTTTTTCGCATCTCAGTCCGGTGGCGCTGCCGCGCGGGATCGTGGATCTTGCGCGCGACCTGCCGCCTCGCGACGTCAGGCTCGTTGCGCCGACGACCATGCTGGTCGCGCGCGAAGACACGCACCCCGCGCTGGTGCAACTCTTCGTTCAGGCCGCCCACCGCATTCATGGCGAGCCGGGTTGGTTCGCGCGCCCGCGGCAGTTTCCGACGCCCCAGGATTCGGAGCTCCCGCTGGCTCATGAGGCCGAGCGCTATTACCGCAGCGGGCCGCCGTTGCTCCAGCGCCATCTGCCCTTCTGGCTGGCCAATCTGATCGACCGCATGTGGGTCGCGCTCCTCTCGATCATCGCGCTGCTGATTCCGCTCAGCCGCATCGTGCCGCCCCTGTACGAGTTCCGCGTGCGGTCGCGCATCTTCCGCTGGTACCGGCTGCTGCGCGAGATCGAAAGCGACGCGGCAAGCCCGGCCAGGCAGTCCGGCGAATTGCTGGCCGCGCTGACGCAGCTCGAGGACAAGGTCGGCCGGATCACGGTGCCGCTGTCCTACGCGGACGAGCTCTACGCCTTGCGCCAGCACATCGGCATGGTGCGCGACCGGATCCGCCAGGGCGCGTAAGGCCGCCGGACCGGATCCGGCAGCGTCGCTCTTCGGCGGCGCTTACATCCTGTTGCACTTTCGCTGGCGGAATGGATAGCCGATTCGCGTGTCCAAGCGTTATAGAAGATGAACGCCATGACGCGCCCGATCCGACAAGTCGCCGCCGTGCTCCTGCTGGTGCTGGGCGCTGCCGTCACGTTGCAGCCCCTGCCGGTGCGCGCCGCCTACTCGCAGGCCGAACTCGATCAGCTGCTTGCGCCCGTGGCCCTGTATCCCGATGCGCTGCTGTCCCAGGTCCTCGCGGCGGCGACGCGGCCGCTCGAGGTCGTCGAGGCGGCGCGCTGGTCGCGCGCCAATCCGGGCTTGCAGGGCGACGAAGCCGTGCGCGCCGCGCAGTTCAAGGACTGGGATCCGAGCGTGAAGTCGCTCGTCGCGTTCCCGCAGCTGCTGGCGCGGATGGACGAAGATCTCGAATGGACGAAGGCACTGGGCCATGCGTTCTTCACGCAGGAGCCGGTCGTGATGGAAACGATTCAGGCGCTCAGGCGGCGCGCCCGGGAAGCGGGGCAGCTCTTGCCCGACGACCGTCAGAGCATCGTCGACGACGGCCAGTCGATTCTCATTCAACCGGCGACGCCGCAGGTCGTCTACGTCCCCTATTACGATCCCTGGATCGTCTACGGCACGTGGTGGTGGCCGGCCAACCCGCCGGTCTACTGGCGGCCCTGGCCCGGCTATACCTACGTGACGCGACCGGGTTATCGCGCGGCATTCTGGTGGGGCACGGGGGTCGGCGTATCTCCGCATCTGTTCTTTGGCACGATGGATTGGCCGCGACGGCGCGCCTACTACGGCGCACCGGTCCACCCGGCCTACGCGCGCCCGCCCGCCCGGCACCGCGAACCCGGTCCGCTGCCCCAGGCCGCGCCAGCGCCCAGGCCGTCACCGCCGCCGCGCTTCGAGCCGCGCCCCGCGTACGACACGCAGAGATCGCAGCCGTTGCAGCGCGTGGCGCCCACCGACACGCAGCGTGAGCCGCGACGCGCACGAGCGCCCGTGCCGCAACCGTTGACCGTCCCGCAGGTGACCGCGGTGCCGCCGTCCGTGTCCCCTGCGGTCGTACCGCAAAGCGTCCCGCAACCGGCCACGGCACCGATCCTCGCGCCGCAGCGACAGCAGCTCGAGCGTCACCGCCCGTCCCGTGACCCGGCCGTGCCGCACGATGCACAGCGCTCGATGCCTGGCGTGCGACCGCAGGCCGCACCCGGCGCCGCACCACCGCGCCCCGAGCGCAGTGCGCCCGCCGTGAACGTGGCGCCAGCGGCCGCACCCGCTCCACGCGCCGCACCGCCTGCGCCCGCCGCGCCGCCGGCTCGCGCCGAGCGTCCCGCCCACGCCGCACCGGCCGCCGCACCAGCGCCCGCGGCGCGTCCGGATCACCCGGCGCCCGCACCGCGCGCGCCTGCGGCGCGCCGCGAAGCCGCCGAATCGCGCGACGTGCCGCCACGGGGTGCGCGCCCCTGAGTGCGGTACCATGCCCGCTTTTCTGCGGGCCTCGGGAGCACTTCCATGAACAAGATCGCACTCGTCACCGGTGCCGGAACGGGCATCGGCAAGGCGTCGGCGCATGCGCTGCTGCGCGCGGGCTGGCACGTCGTGTTTTCCGGCCGCAGGGCCGAGCTTCTGAATTCGGCGATCGCCGACGCCGGCGCTGACGCCGCCCGGGGGCTCGCGATCGCCGCGGACGTCGGCAGCGCCGATTCCGTGCGCAAGCTGTTCGCCGAAATCAAACAGCGCTTCGGCCGCCTCGATCTGCTTTTCAACAACGCGGGCAGCGGCACCCCCGGCAACGTCCTGCTCGAGGACCTCACGCTCGAGCAGTGGCAAGGGGTCGTGGGCGCCAATCTCACCGGCGCCTTCCTGTGCACGCAGGAAGCCTTTCGCATCATGAAGGCGCAGTCGCCGCGCGGCGGGCGCATCATCAACAACGGCTCGATCTCGGCGCACGCGCCGCGCCCGAACTCGGCGCCCTACACCGCCACCAAACACGCGATCACCGGCCTCACCAAGGCGTCGCAGCTGGACGGACGCAAGTACGACATCGCCGTCGGCCAGATCGACATCGGCAACGCGGCGACGGAAATGACCGACCGCATGACGAAAGGCGTCCCGCAGGCCGACGGCAGCATGAAAGTCGAGCCGCGCATGGACGTGCAGCATGTCGCGCAGGCGATCGCGTACATGGCGAGCCTGCCGCTGGAGTCGAACGTGCTCTTCATGACGATCAAGGCGACGCACATGCCGTTCGAGGGCCGGGGCTGAGCGGATGTTCGACCTCACGGGCAAGGTGGCGATCGTCACCGGGGGCAACGGCGGCATCGGTCTGGGCATGGCGCGCGGTCTGGCGGCGGCCGGCGCGCGAATCGTCGTCGCCGCGCGCGATGCGCGCAAATCAGAGGCCGCCGTCCGCGAGCTGGGCGCAGATGCGGTGTCGATTGCGGTGGACGTGACCGACGAAGCCTCGGTGACGGGGCTGATTGCCGAGACGCTGAAGCGCTGCGGCCGCATCGATGTCGTCGTCAACAACGCGGGCATCAACATCCGCAAGGCGCCCCACGAACTCTCGCTCGCCGAATGGCGCCAGGTGATCGACACGAACCTCACGAGCGCCTATCTGTGCTCGCACGCCGCTTATCCCCATTTGAAGGCGCGCGGCGGAAAGATCATCAACATCGGCTCGATGATGTCGATTTTCGGCGCCGCGTACGCGCCCGCCTACGCGGCGAGCAAGGGCGGCATCGTGCAGTTCACCAAGGCCTGCGCGGCGTCCTGGGCGCGGGACCACATCCAGGTCAACGCCATCCTGCCCGGCTGGATCGACACGGATCTCACGCGCCGCGGCCGCGAGCAGGTGCCCGGACTCAACGACAACGTCCTGCGCCGCACGCCCGCGGGCCGCTGGGGCACGATCGACGACCTGCGAGGCATCGCCGTGTTCCTCGCCTCGGCGGCTTCGGATTTCGTCACGGGCACCGCGATCCCGGTCGACGGCGGCTACTCGATCAGCGGCTGACGATGACCGAGCGAGCGCCGCGCCGGCCGATCAAGGCCTATCGCAACCGCACCTTCCTGGACAGCAAGGAGGCGCGCGGCATCCGCATCCTGGCCGAGTATCTGGAGCCCAAGAGCCGCCTCGAGCACTACCGCATCGACGACACGATCGTCTTCATGGGCTCGGCACGCGCCAAGCCGCGCGAGCAGGCGCAGGGCGCCGCGGAAGTCGCGCTCTCCGCCTACTACGAGGCCTCGCGCGAACTCGCGTTCCGCCTGACGCAGTGGTCGAAGGAGCTCGACCCGAAGGAGCGCCGCTTCGTCGTCTGCACCGGCGGCGGCCCCGGCATCATGGAGGCGGCGAATCGCGGGGCCGCGGAAGCGCGCGGCATGAACGTCGGCCTGCGCATTTCGATCCCGATCGAGGAAGGCGACAACCCGTACGTGACGCGGGAACTCGCCTTCCGCTTCCATTACTTCTTCATGCGCAAGTTCTGGTTNNGACGAGCTGTTCGAGCTGCTCACGCTGGTGCAGACCCGGAAGATGAACAAGCCCATGCCGATCGTGCTCTTCGGCACGGCGTACTGGCGCGAGGTGGTCGATTTCGACGCGCTGGTGCGGCACGGCACGATCGACGCGCGCGACGTCGACCTCGTCTACCGCACGGACTCCGTGGATGAGGCGTACGACTGGGTGATCCGCCAGCTCGCGGAGCACGCCCTCGGCCAGCCGGGCCCGATGCTGTAGTCCTGCCGAGCCGCGCACGCGCCGCCGCATTGGGCGGCATTGTTAGCCGAGATCAACGTTGCGCACCGGACCGTCTTGCAATCCGCCCTCGCCCGTCGCGCAATAGGGTCGTCTCTGTGCCAGCGAGGAGGCCTCATGTCGTTCATGACCGTGTTCGTGCTGATTGCCGCCCTCTTTGCCGCGATCTCGCTGTTCAACGGGGTGGTATCCATGGCGCATGGCGGCGCGCCGGACCAGGAGAGCAGCCACTGGCTCATGCTGAAGCGCGTCGGCTGGCAGGGACTCGCCCTGCTGTTCATGGTCCTCGCGCTGTTGTCGAACCTGCAATAGCCGGCCGCCGGTCATCCGGGTGAGACGAAAGTCTTAAGACTCTCGTCTCATCTCGGTCGCACGCGCTGCATGACAGAATGGGCGCGTGAAGATTCTCGTCGTCGACGACTACGCCTTGGTGCGCGAAGGCCTGCGGCACGCCTTGCAGGCGCTGGGCGACGACGTGGTGGTGCTCGAAGCGCGCGATGCCGAGGAGGCGCTGCGCGTCGTCGCGCTGGAACCCGCCCTCGATCTGGTGCTGCTCGACATCGGGCTGCCGGGAATGGACGGCTTTCTCGCGCTCGACGAGATGCGGCGCGGCCTTCCGAGCGCGCCGATCGTGGTCCTGTCGGCGTCCGCGGATCAGCGTGACATCGCATCGGCGCTGAACATGGGCGCCATGGGCTACATCCCCAAGATGGTGCCCCGCGAGGTGATGCTGCGCGCCCTCCGGCTCGTGCTCGCCGGCGGGATCTACGTCCCGCCGCAGGCCATCGGCGTCCCGCAGTTCCCCGGCGCGCCGCCGCAGGCGAGCATCACGCCGCCCAAGTCCGTCGACGAGCTGCGCCTGACGGATCGCCAGCGCCAGGTGCTGCAACTCATCGCGCAGGGCAAGCCGAACAAGGTCATCGCGCGCGAGCTGCAGATCGCCGAACCCACCGTGAAGGCACACGTCACCGAGGTCCTGCGCGCGCTCAAGGCTTCGAGCCGCGCGCAGGCGATGGTCACCGCGCGGCGCTTCGGCCTGCGCTGAAGCGCGCCGCCGGGCGGCTAGGCTTTCGGGGACTTGCCGACCAGACGATCGAATTCCTCGGCCACCTGCGCGTCGTGGTCGAGCATGTCCTGCGCGTTGCGGTCGCCGTAGTGCAATACGCCGAATTCCGTGTAGAGCTTCTGCACGCGCTCGCCCCAGAGGCCGATGTCCTTGACGATCGGCACGATGCGGCTGAACAGGCGCTTGCGGAACCGCAGCTGCCCTTCCGAGCGGTTGATCTCCTGCAGCGCATCCTTGGGATCGATGCCGATCGTCTCCCACATCTCCGGCGAGTTGAAGCGGTCGCGCAGGTGGCGGGACCCCTCGACGATGAATTCTTCGCGCTCCCGCCGCTCGGCGTCCGTGAGCTGCGGGTAATAGTCGCGCAGCGCAAGGCGCCCGAACGCCACGTGGCGCGCCTCGTCCTGCATGACGTACGCGTTCACCTGCCGGCAGAGCGTGTTCTTCGAATAGTCGCGGATGCGCTGGAACGCCACCAGCGCGAGCCCCTCGATCAGCACCTGCATGCCCAGGTAGGTGAAATCCCACCGCCGGTCGTTCAGGGCCTGCTCGATGAGCGTCTGCAACGGTTTCGAGATCGGGTAGACGAACCGGAACTTGTCGGTGAGCAGGCGGCGGTAGGCCTCGACGTGGCGCGCNNTCGTCCATGACCTGCGTCGCCGCGTAGAACTTGGACTCGATGCTCGGCACGTCCTGCACGATGCGCGCCGCGCAGATCAGCGCGCCCTGCTCGCCGTGCAGGAACTGCGAAAGATTGAACACCTGGCTGTGGTAGCGCAACTCGCTGCGCTTCGCCTCGGAGAGCCGGTCCCACAGCGGCGTGCCGAACAGCGGCACCACGCTGTCGTCCATCTGCATCGGGTCCTCGGGATCGACCGCCAGCGACCAGTCGATGCGGCTCTCGGCATCCCACTGTTGCTGCTTGCCCTTGGCGTACAGGCGCAGCAGATCCTCGTTGCGCGCGTCGTAATCCCAGGTGAACGCGGTGTCTGCGCGCCCCTGGAACTTCCAGTGGGTCTCTTCGACCGGCAGTACGTAGCGATAGAGCGTCGACATGGCCGGCAGCTTACCGCGATTCAGAAGTTCAGTCCCCTGATCCCCGCGTACAGCGACTGCAGGCGCGGCAGGTCGGCGTCGATGTCGCCGCTCGGAACCCACATCGGAAACAGGCGGATGGCCTTGCCGGGGAAGTCGAACGCCACCGGCAGGATCGGGACGCCCGCCTGCACCGCGATGTGATAGAAGCCGCTGCGCCAGGGTGTGCCGGGTGTCCGCGTGCCCGCCGGCGCGATGCCGAGCAGGACGCGCGGCTCGCGTGCGATGAGCGCCGCGGCATCGCCGACCGCCCCCTGCGGCGTGTCGCGCACCACCGGCACGCCGCCCAGCCAGCGCATCAGCCAGCCGAGCCACGGATTGAACAGGGTGTGCTTGCCGAGAAAGCGCACGCTCAGGTCGAGCGCGAACACCGCCGCGATGCCGACGATGAAATCCCAGTTGGAGGTGTGCGGCGCGACGATCGCCACCAGCTTCGGCTGATCGGGAAATTCGCCGACCACGCGCCAGCCCGTGGCCGCAAGCAGCACGCGCCCGATCGCGCGCGTCAGCGCGTTCCCGCGACGCGGGAGATTCGGGGGCACCACCGGAAGCTGGGCCATGGCGCCGCTCCTCAGCCCTTGAGGGGACGAAAGCGGATGCGCCTGGGCCGCGCGGCCTCCTCCCCGAGCCGCCGGACCTTGTCGGCCTCGTACTCCTGGTAGTTGCCCGGATAGAACACGACCTGCGAATCGCCTTCGAACGCCAGGATGTGGGTCGCGATGCGGTCGAGAAACCAGCGGTCGTG
>DKBI01000304.1 GCA_002451175.1 Betaproteobacteria bacterium UBA6904 | reverse complement strand
TGGACGTCGTCAAGACGGCCGATTGGGTCGTCGACCTGGGCCCCGAGGGGGGCGATGGCGGCGGGCAGATCGTCGCCCAGGGTACGCCCGAGCAGATCGCCGCGACGGCGGCCAGTCATACGGGGCAGTACCTGCGGCGCGTGCTGGCCGGATCACGCCCCGTGGAGGGGACCCCGCCCGCGCCCCCCGCGGCGCCGTGACCACCTGCGCGGCCGGCGGTTTACACCAGGCGGCGTGCGGGTCAGAATTGCCCCATGCCGTTCGGTAAGGTTTTCCGCTTTGGACCGGCGCACGAACCGGCGGCGAAGCACCTGTTCGTCTTCCTGCACGGCAGCGGCGCGACGGCGCAATCGATGATCCCGGCAGCGTTCAAGTTCCAGGGACGCTTTCCGAGCGCCGCGCTGATCGTGCCCAGCGGCTTCACGCGCTACGAGCGCGACCTGGAATCGCAGCAGTGGTATTCCACGCGCGGCCTGAATGACGACAATCGCCTGGCTCGCGTCGCCGCGATTCTGCCGCGCATCGAACACCTCGTGCGGCGCGAACAGACCAATTACGCCGTGCCGCGCGAACGCACCGTGCTCATCGGATACTCCCAGGGCGGCACGGTCGCTCTGGAGACGGTGAAGTCATTCCCCGGACTTGCCGGCGCCGTGGTCGCGTATTCCGCGCGTTTCGCCCGCCTCCCGCAGGCGCACATCGGGGCGCGCATCCATCTCGTGCATGGCGGTTACGACTCGGTGGTTTCGCGCGTGCACGCAGAACGCGCAGCGCGCGTGCTGACGGGGCTCCACGTGCCCGTCACGCTCGACGTCATCGAGGATCTCGGCCATGCCCTGACGCACGAGGCGATCTGCCGCGGTTCACTGCGACTGCTGCAGGGCATCTACGAAGGGCGGCGCGCCACCCTGCACTAGCGGGATGCCGGACCCGGGCGCCCTGCGGCTCGGCTACGCGGCGAGTTCCGGCAAGTCCTTGAACAGGTCGAGCGCCTCCGGATTCGACAGGGCGTCGGTGTTGGCGACCGGCATGCCGTGCACGACGGCTTTCACGGCCAGTTCCACGACCTTGTTGTTCTTCGTGCGCGGAATATCCGGCACCTGGATGATGCGCGCAGGCACGTGGCGCGGCGTGGTGTGGTCGCGTATGCGGCGGCGGATCCGGTCCTCGAGCGCAGCGTCGAGCGTGAAACCCGGCCGCAATCGCACGAAGAGCACAACCCGCGTGTCGACGGGCTTGTCGGGCGGCCAGAGCTGGCCGATGGCCACCGACTCCTCCACTTCATCGATCTTCTCGACCTGCCGGTAGATCTCCGCCGTGCCGATGCGCACGCCGCCGGGGTTGAGCGTCGCGTCGGAGCGGCCGTAGACGATCAGCGTGCCGCGCTCCGTGATCTCGCTCCAATCGCCATGGCACCAGGTGTTCGGATAGCGCGCGAAATACGCCGCGCGGTACTTCTCGCCGCCGCGGTCGTTCCAGAAACCCAGCGGCATCGACGGAAAGGGCCGCGTGCAGACCAGCTCCCCCTTCTCCCCCACGACCGGCTGGCCGGCGTCGTCGAACACGTCCACCGCCATGCCCAGCGAGCGGCACTGAATCTCGCCGCGATACACCGGCAGCGCCGGGTGGGCGTCCCCGAAGGCCGCCATGATGTCCGTTCCCCCGGAGATCGACGACAGACAGACGTCCCGCTTCACGGATTCGTACACGTAGTCGTAGCTCTCCGCCACGAGCGGCGAACCGGTCGACAGGATCATGCGCAGGCTGGACAGATCGTGCGTCTCCGCGGGGTGCAGATCGCGCTTTTCCATCGCGTCGATGAACTTCGCCGACGTGCCNNTCGTACAGCAGGAGCGTCGCCTCCGCAGCGAGGCCCTGGAACAGCAGGTTCCACATGACCCAGTTGCAGGTTGTGTAATAGAAGAAGCGGTCGCCGGGCCGCACATCGAACTGCAGCTTGTACATCTTCAGCGCGGAGAGCAGCGCCCCGCCCACGCCGTGGACGATGCATTTCGGAACGCCCGTGGTCCCGGAGGTGAACAGGATGTACGCCGGATGGTCGAACGGCAGTTGCGCGTAGTCGAGCTCGGCCGCCGCGTAGCGGCGCAACCACTCCTCCAGCAGGACGGCCTTGGGGATCGCCGAGATGTCGGGCTTGGCCCGCAGGTGCGGAATGACCACGACCTTGCGCAGGCTCGGCAGCCGCTTCGCGATCTCCGCGACGCGCTCCAGGGAGTCGTGCTCCCGCCCCGCGTAGCGGTAGCCGTCCGCGCAGAACAGGATCTTGGGCTCGACCTGCCCGAACCGGTCCAGCACGCCATCGACGCCGAAGTCCGGCGAACACGAGGTCCAGACCATCCCCTGCGAGAGCGCCGCCAGCGCGCAGGTCACGGTCTCCGGCATGTTGGGTATGAACGCGGCGGCACGGTCCCCGGGGCGCAGGCCAAGCTGCTGCAGGGCCTGCGCCGCGCGGGACACGTCGCTCGTCAGCTCGGAATAGCTCACGCGGCGGCGAAACCCCGTCTCGTCCCAGAAGACGAGGGCATCGCCCCGGTCGCCGCGGCGCAGCAGGTTCTGCGCGAAATTGAGGCGCGCCTCGGGAAACCACTTGGCGCCGGGCATCCGCTCGCCGTCCACCAGCACGGCCGACCCCTTGCGGCTGGCGATGACCCCGCACCAGTCCCACACCTCGCCCCAGAACGCCGCCGGCTGCTCGATGCTCCAGCGATGGAAGTCGGCGTACGCGTCGAGATCCACGCGGTGACGGCGGGCACAATGCTGAGCGAACTGCGTGATTTGCGCCTGCTCCACGGCGTCGGCGCCGGGCTGCCAGATGGGAACCATGTTGCTCGCCTGCGTGAACGGGTTCTGTTGCGAAAGGCCGTGCGATTGCTCGGCTGCCGGCACTCTCAATCGGCAGTCGATGACATTATAGGGAGTGCCGGGTGGCATGGGCGGGCGGTTCGCTTGACACCCCGTAGGGCCTTCCCGAGAATGACGGCCTCTCTCACGGAGGCATTTCATGAACCTTGCCCGTTTCGCCGGCGTCCTGCTCGCCGCTGCGGTCGCCCTGCCGGCCGCCGCCCAGGACGGCACGCTCAAGAAGATCAAGGACAGCGGCACGATCACCGTCGGACACCGCGACGCGTCGGTCCCGTTCTCCTATTACGACGACAAGCAGCAGCCGGTCGGCTACGCCCTCGATCTGTGCATGCGCGTCGTCGACGCGGTCAAGAGCGAGCTGAAGCTGCCCAAGCTCGACGTGAAGTACCAGCTCGTCACCTCGGCGAACCGCATCCCGCTGATGGCCAACGGCACGATCGATCTCGAGTGCGGGTCGACGACCAACAACATCGAGCGCCAGAAGCAGGTCTGGTTCACGATGACCCATTTCGTCACCGCCAACCGCTTCGTGTCGAAGAATTCCTCGAACCTCAAGTCGCTCGCCGACCTGAAGGGCAAAACCGTCGTGTCGACGGCCGGCACCACGAACATCAAGCAGGTGACCGAGATCAACGCCGCGCAGAATCTGGGCATGAACATCATTTCGGCCAACGGCCACCCGGAGGCGTTCCAGATGGTCGAAACCGGGCGCGCGGTGGCGTTCTTCATGGACGACATCCTGCTCTACAGCCTGGTCGCGCAGTCGCGCTCGCCGGCGGACTACACGATCTCCGCGGACGCGCTGTCGGTGGAGCCGTACGGCATCATGGTGCGCAAGGACGACGCCGCGTTCAAGAAAGTCGTGGATGCCGCGATGTCCGCGATCTACAAGTCGGGGCAGATCAACGCCATTTACGAGAAGTGGTTCCTGAAGCCGGTGCCCCCGAAAGGCATCAACCTCAATGTGCCGATGGGCGACTCGTTCAAGAAGGTGGTCGCGAATCCCACGGATTCCGGCGACCCGGCCGCGTACAAGTAAGCTGCGCGGGCTGCGCGCTGGGACACGACGCGCGCGCTGGACGGACTGGAAACAGCCGTTGAGCGCGCGCGTTTCATTTCCGGCGACCTGAAATGAACTACCACTGGAACTGGGCCATCCTGCTGCAGCCCGAACCGGGCGGCACGGGCAGCTACCTGTCCTACCTGATCGTCGGGCTGGGCTGGACGCTCGCCACGGCGCTCGCGGCCTGGGTGATTGCGCTCGGCGTCGGCGCCGTCGTGGGCACGCTGCGGACCACGCCCGTCCAGTGGGTCGTGCGCCTCGGCAACGCGTACGTCGAGATCTTCCGCAACGTGCCGCTCATCGTGCAGATGTTTCTCTGGTTCTTCGTGCTGCCCGAGCTGCTGCCGAAGGGGCTCGGCGACTGGATGAAGCAGATCCCCCCGCCCTGGGGATCCTACCTGCCCGCGGTGCTGTGCCTCGGCATCTACACCTCGGTGCGCGTCGCGGAACAGGTGCGCGCCGGGATCCAGTCGCTGCCACGGGGACAGGGCATGGCGGGCACGGCGCTCGGGCTGACGCTGCCGCAGACCTACCGCTTCGTGCTGCTGCCGATGGCGCTGCGCATCGTGCTGCCGCCGCTCACCTCGGAATTTCTCAACATCATCAAGAACTCCTCGGTGGCGCTCACCATCGGTCTGCTGGAGCTCACCGGCCGCGCGCGCGCCATGCAGGAGTTCAGTTTCCAGGTGTTCGAGGCCTTCGCCGCGGCAACGGTCATCTACCTGCTGACCAATCTCGTCGTCGTGCTCGGCATGCGGACCCTGGAGCGCCGGGTCCGCGTCCCGGGTCTCATCGCCACCGAGAGCACGGGGAGCCATTAGCGTGTTCTCGGGGTACGACTTCGACGTCATTCAGCGTTCCGCCGCGTACCTGTTTCGCGAGGGGATGACGTTCACGGTGACCCTCACCCTGCTCGCCATGTCGGGCGGCATCGTGTTCGGCACGATCCTCGCCATGATGCGGCTCTCGTCCCTGCGGCTGCTCAGCTGGGCGGCGGGCGGCTACGTCAACCTGATGCGCTCGGTCCCGCTCGTGCTGGTGATCTTCTGGTTCTATTTCCTCGTTCCGTACATCGGCGCCTGGCTGCTGGGCGAGAAGAACCCCATTCCCGTCGGCGCATTCTGGTCCGCGGTCATCACCTTCACGATGTTCGAGGCCGCCTACTACTGCGAGATCATGCGCGCCGGCATCCAGTCCATCTCGCGGGGCCAGGTCTCCGCCAGCCTCGCGCTCGGCCTGAATTACTGGCAGACCATGGGCCACATCGTGCTGCCCCAGGCGTTCCGCAACATGATCCCGGTGCTCCTCACGCAGACCATCATCCTGTTCCAGGACAC
>DKBI01000257.1 GCA_002451175.1 Betaproteobacteria bacterium UBA6904 | reverse complement strand
GGGCATCGTCAGGGGCCTTTCCGCGAATCCATTGGCCGGAGATAGAAGCACGCCGTGTCGCCGTCGCGCTCCTGGTTGAGCTGCTCGGCGCGCGCCTCGAAACCGTCCCACTCCGCCTGCGTGAACGCCTCGGGGCTGCGCCCGGGGTGGTACCGGCTTTGCTCGACGTAAGGCACGCCGCGCAGGTAGAGCTCGCTGCTCGCGAACTGCTGCACCGACGAATCGTAGCTCACGGCGAAGATCTCGAAACCGGCTTCCGCCGCCAGCAGGTGCATGCTCTTCACCGTGTGAAGGTACAGGTGGCGCGGCGCATCCCAGGCCATCCAGTGCACCCCATACTTGCGCCGCGCGAACGAGTCGCACACCGGAATGCGGATCAGCAGCGTGCTCTGTGCCGACACCTTGCGCCGCAGCTCGGCGAGCGTGCCGCGCGGGTCGGGCATGTGCTCGAACGAATGGTGCAGCATGACGAAATCGAACTCGCCGTCGAGCTCGTGCAGGCTGCGCTTCAGGATGCGCACGCCATTGCCGTAGTCGATGTCCGCCTCGATGAACGGATCGGCGCCCAGCAGCGAGCGAAACCCGTCGCGCTGCAGCGTCAGCAGCAGCTTGCCCGCGCCGCAGCCGACGTCGACGATGCGCGAATCGAGGGTCAGGCGCCCGTGCCGCAGCCATTCGAAGTGGCCGGCCCGCTTGGACAGCGCCCCGAGCAGGCCGCCCAGCAGCGTCGGCTCGCCGAGATAGTGGCCCGTGCGCCGGTGGCGCAGGCGCAAGACCCAATCCGGGTAGGACTTCTTCTTCGGCGGCTTGTAGGAGTAGTAGCCCTGCTTCGGATAGTACTTGCCGAGATCGGCGGGAATCTCCGCGATCTGCAGGCACCCGCAGTGACCGCATTCGAGGTACTCGAACACGTCGCCCCAGCCGAACATCATCTCACTGGGAAAGTGGGAGCGATTGCCCGCGGAGTTGCCGCAGATTCTGCAGCTGCGCGCCTCTGCGTTGGAAGTCACGGCCAGTGGATTCAGAAAGGATCTCGAGCTGGCGCGAGCGTATCATGGCGCGCCTTGCCTCGCGTGCCGCCCGTCCATCCGCCCCCGTGAAGACTCTGCCCCTGTTTGCCGGCTGCGTCGCGATCTGGGGCACGACCTGGATCGCGATCACGTGGCAGCTCGGGCCGGTGGCGCCCGAGCTGAGCGTGAGCTACCGGTTCCTGACCGCGGCGGCGCTCATCGCGCTGTACTGCCGGTGGCGCGGGCTGTCGCTGCGATTGCGCCCCTCGGATCACGCGGCGCTCGCGCTCCTGGGTGCGCTCATGTACAGCATCGGCTACATGCTCGTCTACCGCGCGGAGATGCACGTCATCTCGGGCCTGCTCGCGGTCGGCTACTCGGCGGGCCCGCTGCTGACGATGCTCGGCATGCGCGCCTTCTTCCGCCACCCGATGACGCCGCGCATGGCGGCCGGTTCGCTGCTCGGCATCGCCGGCATCGCGCTCGTCTACTGGCCGGAACTCGGTCGCGGCGGACATCCGGGCAACGTCGCGCTGGGCACGCTCCTTGCGGCGATGGCCGTGCTGATCAGTGCCGCGGGCGGTCTCGTCGCCCACCGCAATCACCAGCGCGGCCTGCACGGCTGGCCGACGATGGCCTGGAGCATGGCTTACGGCGGATTGATATCGCTCGTCGTAGCGCTCGCGCTCGGCCGGCCGATCGCCTTTTCGTGGACGCCGGCGTACCTGCTGTCGTTCGCTTACCTGACGGTCTTCGGCTCGATCCTCGGCTTCGCCGGCTACCTGACGCTGCTCGGGCGCATCGGGGCCGCGCGCACCTCCTACATCGGCGTCATGGTGCCGATCGTCGCGCTCGCCGTGTCCTCGCTCTTCGAGGGGTTCGACTGGCACGCGCTCACCTTCGCCGGCATCGCCATCTCCGTGGCCGGCAACGTGCTGGTGCTCAGGCGCCCGAGTTAGCTAGCGCAGCGCGCCGCCCTTCGCCGCCAGATCGCGCAGCATCGACGGCGGCGCGAAACGCTCGCCGTATTTCTTCGCGAGGGCATCCGCGCGCGCGACGAATTTCGCCGCGCCGACATGGTTGACGTACTGCAGCGCCCCGCCCGTCCACGCCGGGAAGCCGATGCCGAAGATCGAACCGATGTTGCCGTCGTGCGTCGTCGTGAGCACGCCCTCCTGCAGGCAGCGCGCCGTCTCGATCGCCTGGCGATAGAGGATCCGCTCCTTCAGTTCCTCGACGTCGTAGGCAACGCCCGGCTTGCCGAAGATCTTCGCCAACTCCGGCCAGAGGAATTTCTTGCCGTCCTTGGGATACTCGTAGAAACCGCCGCCGCCGGCGCGGCCGGGGCGCTTGAACTCCTTCACCATGCGCTCGATCACCGCCTGTCCCGGGTGCGGGGGCGGCAGCGCCTTGCCTTCGGCCTTGAGGTCGGCGATGGTCTGCTCCATGACGTGCACCGACAGCGACATCGAGGTCTCGTCGATCACGGCGAGCGGACCCACCGGCATGCCCGCGAGGCGCGCTGCGTTCTCGATCACCGGTGCCGGAATGCCCTCGGCGAGCATCGCGCAACCCTCCTGCACGAAGGTGCCGAACGTGCGGCTCGTGTAGAAGCCGCGCGAGTCGTTGACGACGATCGGCGTCTTGTCGATCTGCAGCACGTAGTCGTAGGCGCGCGCCAGCGTCTCGGGCGAGGTCTTCGCGCCCTTGATGATCTCTACGAGCCGCATCTTGTCGACCGGCGAGAAGAAGTGCAGGCCGATGAAGTTCTCCGGCCTGGCGGAGGCTGCGGCCAGCCCCGTAATGGGCAGCGTGGAGGTATTGGACGCGAAGACCCCGCCGGGCGCGAGCATCGGCTCGGCCTCCTTCGTCACCTGCGCCTTCAGGTCGCGCTTCTCGAACACCGCCTCGACGATCAGATCGCAGCCGCGCAGGTCTTCCGCGCGCGCCGTCGGCTGGATGCGGCCGAGGATTTCGCCGGCGTCGGGGCGCCTGCGCTTCGCGAGCAGTTTTTCGGAGTACGCCTTGCCGGCGTCAGCCTTCTCCTGAGAGACGTCCTTCAGGACGCAGGGGATGCCGCGGCTCGCGCTTGCCCAGGCGATGCCGCCGCCCATC
>DKBI01000064.1 GCA_002451175.1 Betaproteobacteria bacterium UBA6904 | reverse complement strand
GCGGCCATATGCTTGGCGGCCATGGCGTTGACACTGACCGCGGCAAACAGGGCGGCGACCAAAAGCGACAGGAACTTGTTCATTTACTACTCCTTCCTCAGCTGGTTTGTTGGATGACAGGCGTCGTGAGACACCTCAGGCTATAACGCGCCGGGCGCGCGCCGGTTTACAGGTCGCGCGCAATTCCGATTCGCGGCTGGCCTCCCTGTGGGGAAATCCCACGGCCAGAGTATAGCAAAACAAGCACCCGGTCAGGTGGTAAGCTACTGATTTAACGCTGTATGCCCTGCCGTTGAGCCCTCCGCGCCACCCTTGCCTCGCCGCTGCCCTGGCGGTCGCTGCATCCCTGTCTTTCGCTGCCCCTTACACGCCCGGAAGCGACGAAACCGTCCTCGAGCGACTTCCGGCCCGCCCCGGGGACCCGGTGCAGCGCGAGTTGCGATTCCTTCGGGAAGCCCATCGGGCCGCCCCCAAGGACACCGGCAAGGCCCTGCAACTGGCGCGCCGCTATTTCGATCTGGCCGGCTCGGAGGGCGACCCCCGGTATGTCGGATACGCCGAGGCGGCGCTGCGCCCGTGGGCCGGGGATCCCGGCGAACCGGCCGAGATGCTCGTCGTTCGCGCGCAGCTAGCCCAGTACCGCCACGCTTTCTCGCAGGCGCTGCAGTTTCTCGACCGGGCTCTGCACATGGCGCCGGGCGATCCGGAAGCCCTGGCCTGGCGCGCTGCCGTGCGCATGGTCCGCGCCGAATACGACCTTGCGCGCCAGGACTGCGGCCGGTTGGCCGCCGTGGCGAGCGAGCTGCTGGCGACCGGCTGTGCCGCCTTCGTCGATGCGACGACCGGACGCACTCGGCCAGCCTACGAGCGCCTNNCATTACCGCGCGGCGCTCGGCCTCGGATTGACGGACCAGTACCTGCTCAGCGCCTTCGCCGAGTTCCTGCTCGATACCGGCCGCGCGCGGGAAGCGGCTGAGTTGCTCCGCCCGTGGGAGCGCTCGGACATGCTGCTGCTCATCCTCGCGCGCGCCGAACGCTCCCAGAGCCCCGCGGACGCGGAGCGCCACGCGCGCAGTCTGGAATCGCGGTATGCGGACGCCGCTCGCCGGGGAGACCGTCTGCACGTCCAGGACGAAGCGTGGTTCCGGCTCGAATTCCGCGGCGATGCCCGTGGCGCGCTGGCGCTGGCGACGGAAAACTGGACCGCCCAGAAGGAACCGCGCGACGCGCGGCTGCTGCTGCAGAGCGCCCTCGCCGCCCGGTCGCCCGACGCCGCCCGCCCTGCCCTGGACTGGCTTGCCACGAGCGGGTTCGAGGACCCGCGCCTTGCGGCGCTCGCCGAAGAGCTGAAGCGGCTGGCGCGATGAGACGTGCACTCGCGCTCATCGCTTGCCTTCTGCCGCTGCTGGCATGGGCCCATAAGCCGAGCGACAGCTACCTCTCGCTGACGGCGGAGGGCGGCGGCCTGGACGGGCGCTGGGACATCGCCCTGCGCGATCTGGAGTACGCCCTCGGTCTCGACGCCGACGGCGACGGCGCGATCACCTGGGGCGAACTGCGGCGGCGTCACGAGCAGGTTGCCGGATACGCGCTGGCGCGGCTCGCGGTCAAGGTCAACGGCCGGCCCTGTGCACTGCGCGTGGTCCGCCAGCAGGTGGACCAGCACAGCGACGGCGCGTACGCGGTGCTGGAGTTCCGCGCCGAATGCCAGCCCGGCGAGCCCCGCGAGATCGCCGTGGGCTACCGGCTGTTCTTCGACCTCGATCCGACGCACCGCGGCCTGCTGCACCTGGCGAGTGGATCCTGGTCGCGCACGGCCGTGCTCGCGCCGGACCGAGCCGAGCAGTCCTTTACGGTGACCGAGGAGGGCTGGCTGCCCGCGCTCCTGGCGTACGGCCGGGAGGGTGTCTGGCACATCTGGATCGGCATCGATCACGTGCTTTTCCTGCTGTCGCTGCTCCTGCCGGCCGTGCTGACGCCGGTGGCCAAGGGCTGGGAGCCCGCGGCCCGCTTTCGGCCGGTGTTCTGGGACGTCCTCAAGGTCGTCACCGCGTTCACGGTAGCGCACTCGATTACGCTGTCGCTCGCCGCGCTCGCCGTCGTCCAGTTGCCCAGCCGCCTCGTCGAGTCGGCGATCGCGCTGTCGGTCGTGCTCGCCGCGCTGAACAATCTCCGGCCCGTGTTTCGCCGCGGGCGCTGGACGGTGGCGTTCGCCTTCGGGCTGATTCACGGTTTCGGGTTCGCCAGCGTGCTCGCCGATCTCGGCCTGCCGCAACAGACGCTCGTGCCCGCGCTGGTCGGATTCAACCTCGGCGTCGAGGCCGGGCAATTGGCCGTGGTCCTCGTGTTCCTGCCACTCGCCCACCGCTTCCGCCACGGGTGGACCTACCGCCGGCTGGTCTTCCTCGGCGGTTCGGCGCTGATTGCCGCGGTCGCCGCGGTCTGGCTGCTCGAGCGGGCGCTCGAGGTGCGAATCCTTCCAGGCTGAGCGCGCCGCGGCCGAAGTCCGATAAAATTCTCTTTTCACTTCAACAAGAACCTCCCAGGAGCGCGCATGGCCTACAAGCACATCAAGGTTCCCTCGATCGGCGAGAAGATCAAAGTCAACGCCGATACGTCCCTCTCGGTGCCCGATCAACCCGTCATTCCCTACATCGAGGGCGACGGCACCGGCGTCGACATCACGCCCGTCATGCTCAAGGTGGTCGACGCGGCCGTGGCCAAGGCCTACGGCGGCAAGAAGAAGATCGTCTGGATGGAGATGTACGCCGGCGAGAAATCCTGCAAGGTCTACGGCGAGAACGTCTGGCTTCCGGAAGAAACGCTCGAAGCGTCGAAAGAGTACGTCGTTTCGATCAAGGGCCCGCTGACGACGCCGGTCGGCGGCGGCATCCGCTCGATCAACGTCGCGCTCCGCCAGGAACTCGACCTCTACGTGTGCCTGCGACCGATCCGCTACTTCAAGGGCGTGCCGAGCCCGCTCAAGGAGCCCGAGAAGACCGACATGGTGATCTTCCGCGAGAACGCCGAGGACATCTACGCCGGCATCGAGTGGGCCGCAAAGACGCCCGAGGCGCGCAAGGTCATCGACTTCCTGATCCAGGAAATGAAGGTCAAGAAGATCCGCTTCCCGGAGAGCTCGGCCATCGGCATCAAGCCGGTGTCGATCGAGGGCTCCGAGCGCCTGATCCGCAAGGCGTTCCAGTACGCGATCGACAACAACCGCAAGTCGGTGACGCTGGTGCACAAGGGCAACATCCAGAAGTTCACCGAGGGCGGTTTCCGCGACTGGGGCTACGCCCTGGCGCAGCGCGAATTCGGCGGCAAGCTGCTCGACGGCGGGCCGTGGTGCGTCTACAAGAACCCGAGAACCGGTCAGGACATCGTCGTCAAGGACGTCATCACCGATGCGTTCCTGCAGCAGATCCTGCTGCGGCCCGCGGAGTACGACGTCATCGCGACGCTCAACCTGAACGGCGACTACGTCTCGGATGCGCTCGCCGCGCAGGTCGGCGGCNNCGAGGCGACGCACGGCACCGCGCCGAAATACGCCGGCAAGGATTACGTCAATCCGGGCTCCGAGATCCTCTCGGCCGAGATGATGCTCCGGCACATGGGCTGGGTCGAGGCGGCCGACGCGATCGTGCGCTCGATGGAGCGCGCGATCGCCGACAAGGTCGTGACCTACGATTTCGCGCGGCTGATGCAGGGCGCGAAGCAGGTGTCCTGCTCCGGCTTCGGCCAGGCGATGATCGAACGCATGTAAGGCGACGCGACAAAACAAAAGGGCCGCGCGAGGCGGCCCTTTCTGAATTCAGCAGTGTTCGGCTTCAGGCCTTCTGAATGTTCGAGGCCTGTTTGCCCTTCGGGCCCTGCACGACGTCAAAGCTCACCTTCTGGCCTTCCTTGAGGGTCTTGAAACCCTGCATGTTGATGGCCGAAAAGTGCGCGAACAAGTCTTCGCTGCCGTCATCCGGCGTAATGAAGCCGTAGCCTTTCGCGTCGTTGAACCACTTAACCGTGCCTGTTGCCATCGCTGCTTCCTTCTGTTGGTTGACACTCCGGGCGTGCAGCCCGGGCCATGCTTGAACCTCACGACCCCGCCGCCCCTTCGCGTGGCGTTACAGACAGCCTGAATCCAAACACACGGCGGCTTTTACGCGCCTTCCGTGAAACCGTCAAGTCCCGTCGCCGCGCGCGCGTGTCCGCCGGCGTCGGCGCTTTTCGTCCGCGGCGCGCGCGTTGCGCCCGCCGCATGCATTGGCTACGATAACCGCGACACCGGCGAACACGGGTTCGCCGGGTTTCATCTGCAGACGGAGCGCAGCATCAGGCCACCACCCAGCCATGTCGATGCAGCACAAGGACGACACGGTACTCGAGGTTCGCAAGGCGAAGCTCAAGCCGCCGCCGATGTTCAAGGTGATGCTGCTGAACGACGATTACACTCCGATGGAGTTCGTAGTCGTGGTGCTGCAGAAATACTTTGCCATGACGCGGGAGCGCGCGACCCAGGTGATGCTGAGGGTGCATCGCGAGGGCGTCGGCGTCTGCGGGGTGTACCCCCGCGACGTCGCCGCGACCAAGGTCCAGCAGGTCGCCGCGTACGCGCGCAAGCACCAGCACCCGCTGCAATGCGTGATGGAGGAATCGTAGGATGATCGCCCAGGAACTCGAAGTCAGCCTGCACATGGCTTTCGTGGAAGCGCGCCAGAAGCGCCACGAGTTCATCACCGTGGAGCACCTGCTGCTCGCGCTGCTGGACAACCCCACGGCGGCGGAAGTGCTGCGTTCCTGCGGCGCGAACCTCGACGAGCTGCGCCGCCAGCTCACGCAGCACATCACGGAGCAGACGCCGCGCATCGCGCAGGACCGCGAGGTCGACACGCAGCCGACGCTCGGCTTCCAGCGCGTGATCCAGCGCGCGATCCTGCACGTGCAGTCCTCGGGCAAGAAGGAAGTCACGGGCGCCAACGTGCTGGTCGCGATCTTCGGCGAGAAGGACT
>DKBI01000113.1:5140-8543 GCA_002451175.1 Betaproteobacteria bacterium UBA6904 | reverse complement strand
CGCCCCCCGCACCCCAGAGGAGAACGCTCATGGCTTTGATGATCAACGACAACTGCACGGCCTGCGACGCCTGCAAGCCGGCCTGCCCGAACGAGGCCATCGCGGTCGGCGACCCGATCTACGTCATCGACGCGCTGCGCTGCACGGAATGCGTCGGCGCGCACGACGAGCCGCAGTGCAAGCTCGTTTGCCCGGCGGACTGCATCGTGCCGAACCCCGACTTCGAGGAATCGCCGGATCAGCTGATGGAGAAGTACAACAGCCTGCACGGCTGACGGCCCCTCCGCGAGTTGCGAGTCCGGCGCCCCGGGGTGCGCGCCGGGCAGCGCCGTTCGCCGCATCCCGCCCAGGTCGTAAGACCAAGGTCCAGATGGCGCTTTCACGCCGCGCGTGAATAATCCGCGGCAGCGCGACTCTGCGCTCGGAGGCTCGCCGTCATGCGCATCTACGCTCCTGGCGAAACCTGGGATGCGGCCCAGTTTCCCCCCCTGCTGGCGATCGGCGATTCCTGGTTCTGGTATCCCGGCAACAATCTTCTGCGTGCGCTCGCCGCGCATCCGCGGCTGCGGGAACCGTACCGCAACATCCAGATGCTGGGTTTCAACGGGGCGAAGATCGCCGAGTACGTGGATCGCGGCAGCGCGCGTGGCCGCTACGCGAAGGCATTCCGAAGGGAGTTGAGCCCGCGAAACGTCGGGTACTACACGACCGTCCTGATCAGCGGCGGCGGCAACGACGCGGTGGACTACGGGCTGGCGCTGCGGCCCGACTGCGGCGGGCTCGAGCGGCCGGAGGATTGCGTGGACCCGGAAGGCCTGGACGACCTGATGCGGGACATCTCCGGTGCACTGGGATTGCTGATTCACGATGTGCTCTGGGCGTTCCGGCGGCAGAACCGCCCGGTGGATCTGTTCGTGCACGGCTACGACTATCCGGTGCCCGACGGCCGCGGGTTCGACGCCCTCATGTTCCGGGTCGCCGGCCCGTGGCTCGCCCCGGCGATGGACGCGCGCGGCGTCGCGCAGGATGCGGCGCTGCGGCGCGGCATCTGCCAAGCACTGATCGACGGGCTGAACGAAACCCTGCGGGGATTCGCGCGGCCGAGCGAGGGCGTGCATTTCGTCGACAGCCGGAGCGTCCTGCGCGGCGACGCGCAGTACCGCGAGGACTGGGACAATGAAATGCATCCGACCGCGGAAGGTTTCAGGCGCATCGTCGACGCGCGCTGGATCCCGCTCCTCGCGTCGCTTGGTTACGCGCACTGAGACGCGCCGGATCGCGGCGCGCGGCTTCACGCTGGTCGAACTCGCCGTCTCGCTGACGGTCCTCGCCCTCGTGCTGTGGAGCGCGCTCGGCGCGCTCGCCGCGCACACCGAACTGCGCCAGCGCGAAGAAACGAAACGCCGCCTCGACGGCGCCGTCGAGGCGCTGCTCGGCTTCGCCATCGTGCAGCGCCGGCTCCCCTGCCCGGCGCTCGAGGCGAACAGCGGCGAAGAGGCACCGCTCGGCGGCGGCACGTGCAGCACGTACTACGGCGGCTACCTGCCGGCGAAGACCCTCGGCGTGCAGCCGACCGACGCCGCGGGGTACGCGCTCGACGCCTGGGGCAACCGGATCCGCTACGCGGTGTCGAACGCGCTCACCGGCTGCATCGGCCCGTCGTCGCTGCCGCATTTCACCTCCGCGGCCAATCTCAAGGCGAACGGCGTGAGCTGCCGGCCCAACGATCTCGACATCTGCGTGAGCGCGCAGGGCACGACGGCGACCTCGTGCGCAGTCAGCGCCAACCGCGCGGTGAGCACCGAAACGGCGGCGATCGTCGTCTTCTCGACCGGCCGGAACGGCGCCCTGCCGAGCGCGCACGGCGCCGACGAGACGGCGAATCTGGATGCCAACCCCGTCTTCGTGAGCCGCGCACCGAGCGGACCGGAGGCCGCCGGTGGGACCTTCGACGATCTCGTGGTATGGGTGCCGGTCGGCATCCTTTATGCGCGCCTGATCGCGGCCGGCGCGCTGCCTTGAGAGACGGCCTCGCGTGCCCGATCGGCGACGCGGGGCGCGGCTCGGTATCACGAATCGTCGGTGGCGCGAGCCACCTCCGCATCACGACCTCAGGAGCATTGTCAGTCCAGCGCCCGCAAGGAGAGACTTGGGTCGTCGTCCATCGACACCCATTTTTGCGGAGGAACCATCATGCAAGCGCGGCAGCGGGGATTCACGCTCGTGGAAATCGCCATCGTCCTGGTGATCATCGGCCTGCTCATCGGGGGCGTTCTCAAGGGTCAGGAGATGATCACGCAGGCGAAGATCAAGAACGCGGTCGCCGATTTCACCGGCGTGTCCGCCGCTTACCTCGGTTTCCAGGACCGCTATCGCGCGCTGCCGGGGGACGATGCGGGCGCCGCGGCACGCTGGGCGACGCCGCCGGCGGCCGTGGCAGGCAATGGCAATGGCCAGGTCGCCGGGGGATACAACGCCGATTGCTCGGCCTCGCCGCCCGCCGAAAGCTGCCTCTGGTGGGATCATTTGCGCCGCGCGGGATTCCTCTCCGGCAGCGGCGCGCGTCAGCCGGCCAACGCGCTCGCCGGCCTCGTCGGCGTGCAGATGGGAGACGCGGGCTCGCCGATCGGGCCGGTGCTCGGTGCCGACGCCTCCGGTACCGGCGGCTTCACGGGCCTGATCCAGTGCTCCGCCAACCTGCCGGACAAGATCGCGCAGGCGATCGACGTGCAGCTCGACGACGGCGTGCCGTCCACCGGCAGCGTGCGGGCGCAGCTGCAATCCGACCTCAATCCGGCGGTCACCAAGCAGGCGGCGACGGCCTATGTGGAGAACGGAACGAACCAGTACCTGGTGTGCAGGACGCTCTGAGCGACGGCCCGGCCGCTGAACGATGCAACGGGTAGATCCGGGGTTTCTCGGGTCTCGGGCGTTCGGAGTGCGCCGTATCGGCTCGCTCCGAACGCCCGCGATCTTGAAAAGGCAACAGCGGCCGCGCGGCAAGGCTGCCGCCCGCTCCCGCGGAACGGCGTTACGCCGCCTGCTTCAGCGCGAGCGCCTTGTCCGTGGTTTCCCAGGTGAACTCGGGCTCCTCGCGTCCGAAGTGACCGTACGCGGCGGTCTTCTCGTAGATCGGCCGCAGCAGGTCGAGCATCTGGATGATGCCCTTGGGCCGCAGGTCGAAATGCTCCTGCACCAGTCGCGCGAGTGCTTCGTCCGAGATCTTGCCGGTCCCCTGCGTGGTCACCATGACGCTCGTCGGGCGCGCGATGCCGATCGCGTACGAGACCTGCACCAGGCATTTCGCCGCGAGGCCCGCGGCGACGATGTTCTTCGCCACGTAGCGCGCCGCGTAGGCGGCGGAACGGTCCACTTTGGACGGATCCTTGCCGGAGAACGCGCC
>DKBI01000113.1:0-5086 GCA_002451175.1 Betaproteobacteria bacterium UBA6904 | reverse complement strand
TCGTCGCAGGCGTAGCCGAACATGAGGCCCTGGTCGCCGGCGCCCTGGTCGAGGTCGAGCCCCTTGCCTTCATCCACGCCCTGCGCGATGTTGGGCGACTGCTGGCCGTAGGCGACGAGCACGGTGCAGGTGTGCGTGTCGAAGCCGATTTTCGGATCCGTGTAGCCAATGCGCTTGATCGTCTCGCGCGCCACTTCGTCGTAGTTGACGTGGGCGCGGGTCGTGATCTCGCCGGCCAGCACGACGAGGTTGTCCTTGACCAGGGTCTCGGCCGCAACGCGCGCGTGCGTGTCCTGCCTTAAAATCGCGTCCAGCACGGCGTCGGAAATCTGGTCTGCAACCTTGTCCGGATGCCCCTCGGATACCGACTCGGAGGTAAACAGAAATTCGCTCATGGGGTGCCCTGAAAATCGGGGTGGCAAGGATACCAGATGTTGCCGGCGCTGATGCGCCTCGCGGCCCGGCTGCCGCTCGCGGTTTTGCACGCGATCGGCGTGGCGCTCGGCTGGCTGATTTACGCCGCCTCGCCGACCTATCGCCGCCATCTCCGCGACAACCTGCTGCAGGCAGGATATGGCGACGCGCGAACGCGGCGGGCGGCGGTCGCCGAGGCCGGCAAGATGCTCGCCGAGCTGCCGGCGATCTGGTTCCGCCCGCATGCCGAAGTCATGGCGCTGGTTCGCAGCGTCGAGGGCGATACCGATGTCCTGGATCAGCAGGATGCGGCACGCGTCTTTCTCGCGCCGCATCTGGGCTGCTTCGAGGTGACCTCCCTGTACGCCGCGACGCGCACGCCGATCACCGTGCTCTATCGCGCGCCGAAGCTCGCCTGGCTCGATCCGCTGATGCGCGCGGGCCGCGAGCGCGGAGGGGTGCGGCTCGCGACCGCCGACCGGGCAGGACTGCGCGAATTGCTGGCCGGACTCAAGCGCGGCGCCGCCGCAGGCTTCCTGCCGGACCAGGTGCCGGGGATTGGCGAGGGCGAGTGGGTGGAATTCTTCGGCCGGCCGGCCTACACGATGACGCTCGCCGCGCGCCTCGCGGCGCGCCCGGACATCACGACCTGCCTCGCCTTCGCGCGGCGCCTGCCGCGTGGCGCGGGCTACGCACTGGTGTTCCGCAGGCTGCCGGCGTCGCGCGAAGGCGAGAGCGAGGCGCGGCGCGTCAACCGCGCGCTCGAGGTGCTGATCCGCGAATGCCCCGCGCAGTATCTCTGGGCCTACAACCGCTACAAGGTGCCGCGGGGCGCACCCCCGCCGGGCAGCGCCGCGTGAAGGCCCGGTCGTGACGCGGATCGTGATCGCCGCCCTGTGGCTGCTGCATTTCCTGCCGCTGGGCGCGCTCGCGGCGATCGGCAACGCGGTGGGCGGGATCGCCTTCTGGCTGGTTCGCGAGCGCCGCGAGGTGACGCGGATCAATCTGGCGAAGTGCTTTCCCGAGATGGCGCCCGCGGCGCGCGAGCAGCTCGCGCGGGCGCATTTTCGTGCCTTCTGCCGCAGCCTGCTCGAGCGCAGCATCCTCGCGTGGGCCGCCGGCGAGCGCATCGACCGGCTGATCCATCTGCGCGGGCTCGAGCATCTCCAGGCGCTGGAGGGTCAGCCGGTGCTGCTGCTCGCACCGCACTTCGTAGGCCTCGACGCGGCCGTGACCCGCCTCAACCGGGAGACGCGAATGGCGGGGATCTACGCCTGGCAGAAGAATCCGCAGCTGCGCGACCTGCTGTGGCGCATCCGCTCGCGCTTCAAGGAGACGCGGCCGATCTCGCGGCAGGAGGGCATCCGCGCCGCCGTGAAGGCCGTCCGCGGCGGCTGGCCGTTCTATTACCTGCCGGACCAGGACTATGGCGCGCGCGATTCGATGTTCGTGCCGTTCTTCGGCGTGCCGGCGGCGACGGTGACCGGCCTGTCGCGGCTCGCGCGCGTCACCGGCGCGCGCGTGCTGCCTTGCGTGACGAAGATCCTCCCGGGCGGAGCCGGCTACGAGGTGACGATCGAGCCGCCGTGGACGGATTTTCCGACCGCGGACCTGGTGGCCGACACGCGGCGCATGAACGCGTATATCGAACGCCGCGTCCTCGAGATGCCCGAGCAGTACCTGTGGATGCACAAACGCTTCAAGACCCGGCCACCCGGCGAAGAGAGGTTCTACCCGTGACGCTCAGAACGGCAGCCATCGGCGTTGGCTACATGGGGCGTTTTCACGCCCAGAAACTCGCCGCAGTCGAGGGATCGCGGCTGATTGCCGTGGTCGACGCGAACCCGTCGCGCGCGCAGGAAGTGGCTGCGGAGCTGAACACCACCGCGGCGTCGGACTACCGCGCGCTGCTCGGCGCGGTGGACGCCGTCTGCGTCGCCGTGCCGACCGAGCGGCACCACGAGGTGGTCGGCGCCTGTCTCGACGCCGGCGTGCACGTGCTGGTGGAGAAGCCGCTCGCGCGCTCGGTCGCCGAGGCCGACGACCTGCTCGCGCGCGCCAGCGCGAACAAGCTCGTGCTTCAGGTCGGTCACCTCGAGCGATTCAATCCGGCGTTTCGCGCGCTCGCCGCCGAGCCGGGGCGCGCGCTGTTCATCGACATCGAGCGTCTCGCGCCCTTCAAGCCGCGCGGCACCGACGTCGACGTCGTGCTCGACCTGATGATCCACGACCTGGATCTCGTGCTGGCGCTGGCGCGCGCCGAAGTCGAGGCGGTGAGCGCCTGTGGTTTTCGCGTCCTAACGGGCGCCATCGATATCGCCAACGCGCGCATCGAGTTCGCGGACGGCTGCGTGGCCAGCGTATCCGCGAGCCGTGTCAGTCAGGCCGCGGTGCGCAAGCTGCGCGTGTTCCGCAACGACGAGTATGTCTCCGCCGACTTGCAGGGGCACCGGCTGCGCTATGCGCGGCGCACGGACGGCGGCATGGCGGAGACGGAGTCGCGCTTCGAGCGGGTGGACGCCCTGCGCGTGCAGACCGAGGCGTTTCTGCGCGCCATCCGGGAGGGCACGCCCCCGGTGGTGAGCGGCGGGGAGGGTCGCCGCGCGCTCGATCTGGCGTTGCGCGTCGGCGAGCTGATCCGCGCACGGCAGGCGCGCGCCCCCCAATGACGCGCGTCGCGTTCACCAAGATGGAGGGCGCGGGCAACGATTTCGTCGTCATCGACGCGACGCGCGCAGCGTTCGCGCTGACGGCGGCGCAGCTGCGGCGTATCGCGGACCGGCATTTCGGCGTCGGCTGCGACCAGGTCCTCGTCGTCGAGCCGCCGCGCGGGCCCGGTGCCGATTTCCGCTACCGCATCTTCAACGCCGACGGGGGCGAAGTGGAGCAGTGCGGCAACGGCGCGCGCTGTTTCGTGAAGTTCGTGCACGCGCGAGGCCTCACGGCGAAGCGCGAGATTCGCGTCGAGACGCTCGGCGGTGTGATCGCTCCCCACCTGGAGGACGACGGCGAGGTCAGCGTGGACATGGGGCCGCCGCGCCTCGAGTCCCCCCTCGTGCAGGCGATCGAGGTGGACGGCGAGCGGCTCGAAGTGGCAATTCTCTCGATGGGCAATCCGCATGCCGTGCAGGTCGTCGCCGACGTCGAGCGCGCAGGGGTCGTTGCGCAAGGCGCGCGCATCGAGCGCCACGCACGCTTCCCCGATCGCGTGAACGCCGGCTACATGCAGGTGCTCGACCGGCACGCGATCCGCCTGCGTGTCTACGAGCGCGGGGTGGGCGAAACCCTCGCCTGCGGCACGGGCGCCTGCGCGGCCGTGGTGAGCGGCATGGCGCTGGGACTGCTCGATTCGCCGGTGCGCGTCGAGACGCGCGGCGGCGTGCTCACGATCGCCTGGCCCGGCCCGGGAAGATCCGTCTGGCTGAAGGGCCCCGCCCGCGCCGTGTACGAGGGCGTGCTCGATCTCGAGGACTAGCGCGGCGCATCGCGCGCGGAGTCCGTCGGCATGCGGCTCGTCGCCTACGTCACTGCCAACGCGCGCCGCGTCTTCCGCTGGTCGGCGGGCGCGTTGCGCGACGAGGCGTGCTTTGCGCCGACCGAGGCGGGGTTCGCCGGTTGGCGTGAATACCTCGGCGGGCGGCGCGGCGCGGCGCTGACCGTCGTCATCGANNGCTGGGAGGTGATCGAGCGCCGTCTTGCGCAGCGCTTTCCCGAAACGCAACTCGCCGCGGCGTTTGCCCTGCACGCTGCAGCCGAGGACGGCGCGGGACAGCGCTGGCTCCTGACCTCCTTTGCCGGCGCGCAGCAGATGGAGCCCTGGCTCGACGCCGCGCGCGAGTTGCACGTGGACCTCGCGGGCGTCACATCCACCGCGCTGCTTGCGCCGGCGCTGGTCGAGCGCTGCCTGGGGCGCGCGCCGGCCATGCTGCTGGTGAGCGCGCACGCGGCGGGGCTGCGCGAGTGTTGCCTGCAGAACGGGCATCTGCGCTTCGCGCGGTTCGAGTCCGCGGCGCGCACCGACGGGGAGGCGGGAGCCCGGCATTTGGCGACCGAGGTCGATCGGCTCCTCGCTTACCTCGTGACGCTGCGCGCATTGCCCGAGGGACGAGGAACAACCCCGCTGACGGTGATCGCAGGCGAGGCGCAGCGCGAATGGGTCGTGCGGGCGCTCGGCGAGGCCCGGGACCTCGTCCTGCACTTTCTGTCGGTCGAGCGCTGCGCCGATCGCCTGGGGCTCCGGCACGCGCCGGCGGACCTTGGCGCGGAGCGGCTGTTTCTCGCGCTTGCCGCGCAAGGTTTGCCGAGCGAGCGATTTGCGCGTCCGGCCGAGCGCCGCCAGGTGCGACGGCGCCGGGAGCGGCGCACGCTGCTCGCGGCCGGCGCGCTGGGCTTTGCGGCCCTTGCCATCGCTGCGGGCTCGCAGTGGATCGAGGCGAGCGGACTGCGCGAGGAGGCCAGCCGGCTGCGGGTTGCGGCACAGGGTGCGGAGCAACGCGTCCTGCGCGCCGCGGCGCTGGATGCGCCGACGAGTGCGGAGAATCTACGGCTCGCGGTTGATGGCATGCGGCGCCTGGCTGCCAGCCAGCCCCCGCCCGAGGCGGCGCTCGTGCACCTGTCGCGGTCGCTGGAGGACTGCCCGGACATCGAATTGGAGGCGCTCGTCTGGAGGGGG
>DKBI01000114.1 GCA_002451175.1 Betaproteobacteria bacterium UBA6904 | reverse complement strand
CGGGTCGAGCTTGATGTTGGTGACGCGGATGCCGCGGGATTCGAGGATCGCGGCCAGGGACGCGGCGGCGATCCCCTTGCCTAGACTGGAGACGACACCGCCGGTAACGAATACGTATTTCGCCATTGACGCCTTGCTGGGCGTGGATGGCCGAGTCTACCGGAATCCGCGCGGTGCGACAACGCGCCGCGCGCGCAATTCAGCCCGCGCGGGCGACCGCCTCGTCCGGATTGCGCGAGCGGTACAGGACGTCGCGCACGCCCTCGATCGCCGAGGCGATCTCGACCACGGCGAGCTTCTCGTCGGTGCTCAGGCTCGGCCCCCAGAGCGTGACGCGCCCGGCGTCCGCCGTGACCTGCACCTTCTGGTCGCGCGTCTCGGGCGCGCGGCGCAGTTCCGCGCGCACGCGGGCCGCCAGGCCGAGGTTCTCGAGCTGGCGGCGCGTCTTGTCGGTCTCCGCGAACATCGGCGAACGCAGGAGCGTGAGCACCTGGTCCACGCATTCCGGGGTGCTGACGCGCTCGGAGTTGAGCACCAGGTCGTAATGTTCGGCCTCGCTCCACTGCACGCCGAAGTGGCGCCGCACGATGGCCGCGTGCGCCTCGTCGTTCAACTGGATCTCGCTGCGGATGTCGGCCTCGTTGTCGGTGCTGAGGCGCTCCATCATGCGCTGCTTGCGCACCTCCATCGGCGAGCAGACGCGCACGCAGACGACGTGCGGCACGCTGCGCAGCAGGTGGCTCGCCCCCCAGCCGCGAATGATCGCGCCGCCGCCTTTCAGGGCCATGCCGATCACTTCGTCCGCGGAGTGCACGAACAGGCTCGTCTTGTCGGCCGCGAGGCGCTCGAGGAGGCCCGCCTTGCCGTCGAGCAGGCGGATGACGTGGCTCTTGCGCACGCGCATCCGGTCCGCCAGGTGATCGACGATCTCGTTGTAGATCACCGGGATGTCCAGCGCGTCGCTCAGGCCGGCCGCGACGTCCTTGCCGAGGGTGCCCATTTCCCGCGTAATCGTGATCACCGGCATGTGCGCCCTCCGCTCCGCCAACCCGAGGCTGCGTAGTTTAGACTTTCGACCGCAAACAGCAATGGGAGGGCCTCTTGGCCGCCAACGACAGCGTCGCGCAGCTGCGCGCGCGCTGGACCCCGCAGCTCACACAGGCTGCGGCCGCATTCCTGCAGGGCGAACCCTCGCCGGTCGAGCTGCCTTCCATGGAGCTCGACGGCCGGACCTATCTCGACCTGCGGGGCATCCGCATCGAGCAGACGCAGCTGGACGGCGCGGTCCTGCACCGCGTCAACCTGCGCTGGGCGACGTTTCTCGACGTCGGCTTCAAGGGCGCGACGTTCCAGGAGTGCAACCTCAGCCAGGCGAGCTTCCGGGAGTGCTACTTCCGGCGCGCCGTGTTCGAGGACTGCGAAATCGTCAATGCCCGGTTCAGCGCGAGCGATTTCTCCAACGGCCGGATCGATCGCTGCCGGCTCGACTTCTCGGTGTTCAATGCCTGCGAACTGCCCTTGAGCAGCATCACCTTCCGCAAGGACGCGCCGCCGCAGACGCTGGCCCGCGTCTGCCGGAATCTCAAGCTGAACGCCATGTCGCTCGGCCACTTCGGCGATGCGAGCGACCTGGCGTACGCGGAGCGCACCTACGAGCGGCAGGTGCTGCGCGAGCGCGCGCTGGCCCCGGAGATCGCGCCGCTGGCGCGCCTGCGCGCCATCGCGCTGTGGTTCGACGCCGCGCTGTTCAACTGGATCTGGGGATACGGCGAGCGCCCCTGGCGCCTGACGCTGTCGATGATCGCCGCGATCCTGCTGTTCGGCACGGTCCAGTACGAACTGGGCGCGGTGCCGGGCCGCGACTGGTGGGAGCACGTCTACTTCAGCGGCATCACCTTCTTCACCATCGGCTACGGCGACCTGGTGCCGGTCGGCTTCCTGCCGCGCTTCGTCTCGCTCGTCGAGGGCGTCGCCGGCATCCTGTTCATCGGCATGCTGATCGCGTCGGCAACCAAGAAGATCATGTACCGGTGAGCCGCGCCGCCCGACCCCTGCCGTCCTAAGTCCGCGCGCCATGCGAAGCCGCACGATCCTCGCCCTGACTGCCGCCCTGGCGCTCGCCGCGGCGCTCGGCTACTGGGCCTACGCGACCTACCAGACGCGCCTGGTGCGCGGCACGACGACCGATCTCGTGCGCGAGGCAACGCAGCGCGCGAACGCCGCGCTGCAGGAACGCGAACCGGGCGCCGAGTCGCTGCAGCGCCTGGAACGCGCGTTCGCCGATGCCTCAGCGGCCGTGCAACGGCTGGCGCAACTCCAGGGCTGGCGGGATCCCCCGTTCACGGCGGCCGCGCAGCGCTATCTGGACGAGGTCGAGGCATTGCTGCGGAGGCTCGTCGCCGTGCATCGCGGCGAGGCGGCGGTGCGCGCCGCAATGTCGAATCTCACGGCGCACGTGCGTGCCGCGCAGGGCCGCTCCAGCCGGTGGATTCAGGAGGCCGTCCTGCTCAAACGCGAGATGGATCGCGCGTTCTTCGACTACCGGCTCGCGGCCGGCGGGCTGCAGAAATCGTTGCGGACGCTGCGTGAAGCCCGGACCCCGCTCGCGCCGTTCGTGCCCGATCTCCAGCTGGCGGACGAACGGCGGGTCGCCGAGGCGCGCGACCGGCTCGACGAGGCCTACGCGCGCCTGCAGAAGGAGACCGAGGCCGCGGGCACCTTGCCCGCGCCGCGCTAGCGTCGCGCGCGCGCTACTTGATCGAACATTCGAGCGAGCCNNGAGGTGCCCACGGTGCCGCCGCCGATCTGCTGCGCGGCTGCCGCCGCCTGCGGCGGCAGCGTCACCGGCGTCGCCTGCTCCTTGGGCACCGGCACCGGCGCGGTCCGCGCATCGGCCACGAACCCGAACTCGCCCACCTTGAACTCCTTCGCGCCCCCGGCGTTGGTGACCACGATCGCCCCGTCCGAGACGTCCACGTGCAGTCCGTTCGCCGGCGGCTTGCCCCCGGGACCCGGCACCTTCGCGCAATCGTCCTGGCACAGCAGCGCCCCGAAGTTCGTGCCCCGGATGCCGATCGTCGCCGTCGGCGCCTGCACCCGGAAATTCGCCGGGTTGCGCTTGGCCAGCAGCCCCGTCACGCTCCGAAAGCCCCCCTTCAGCAGCGACAGGAACACGCTGTCGTCCTGGGGCTTTTGCTCCTCGAACTTGAACGTGTTCACCTTCAGCTGCGTGCTCGGCCGCAGCACCACCTCGGTGCCGTCGCCGAACTTCACCCGCGCGTAGCTGTTCTCCGTGGTCGCCACCACGTCGCCCTCGTAGACCTCGGACTTCAGCGACAGGATCTGCGACTGGCCGTCGGCACGGCGCGCCACCACCGCCCCCGAGAGGTGCGTCACCGCGCCCGCCGCG
>DKBI01000215.1 GCA_002451175.1 Betaproteobacteria bacterium UBA6904 | reverse complement strand
AGCGGTGCTTGAAATCCGGCTTGCGCTTCTGCACGAACGCCGCCATGCCCTCCTTCTGGTCGGCGAGGGCGAACGCAGCGTGGAACATGCGGCGCTCGAAATGCACGCCCTCGGAGAGCGTCGTCTCGTAGGCGCGGTTGACGGACTCCTTCGCCATCATCAGCACGGGGATGGAATAGCTCGCGACTTTCGCGGCGACCGCCATCGTCTCCTCCAGCAGCTTGTCCGCGGGCACCACGCGCGACACGAGCCCGGCGCGCTCGGCCTCCGCCGCGTCCATCATGCGCGCGGTGAGAATCAGGTCCATGGCCTTCGCCTTGCCCACGGCGCGCGGCAGGCGCTGCGTGCCGCCCGCCCCCGGGAAGATGCCGAGGTTGATTTCCGGCTGCCCGAACTTCGCCGAGTCGGCCGCGATGATGATGTCGCACATCATCGCCAGCTCGCAGCCGCCGCCCAGCGCAAACCCGGCCACCGCCGCAATCACCGGCTTTCGCACGCGGCGGATGTGCTCCCAGTCGCGCGTGATGTAGTCCGACTTGTAGACCTCGAGAAAATCCCAGTCCTTCATCGCCGCGATATCGGCGCCGGCAGCGAACGCCTTTTCGTTGCCGGTGATGACGATCGCGCCGACGCCGTCGTCGGCATCGAAGCCGAGCAGCGCCTCGCCGAGTTCCTGCATCAGCCGCGGGTTGAGGGCGTTCATCTGCTTCGGCCGGTTCAGGCGCACGAGGGCCACGCGGCCCTGGGTTTCGGTGGTGATGAATTCGTAGCTCATGAGGACTCCGGGAGGGTTTGAAGAATTTCGTCGGTCGCGGCGACCCGCGCATACGCGCCGTTGAGCGCCGCCTTGCTCATGGCTTGCCCTTGCGTCGGCGCATCTCCGTGAGCGGCATTACGTCGCCCGCCGCGAAGCGCCCGCGGCCGGGCTCGATCTCCGTGAGCGGCGCCGTCGCGCGCATGCCCGCCAGGCTGCGCCGCGCAAGCTCCTGGTACTGGCGCGTGGCGTCGCCCTTCCAGGCCAGCTCGTCGTCCTTCAGCGGGCGCACGATGCGCGCCGGGATTCCCGCCACGAGCGTGCGCGGCGGCACGACGAAATCCGCCTTCACGAACGCCATCGCGGCGACGATCGCCGACTCGCCGACCTCGGCGTTGTCGTTGACGACCGCGTTGATGCCGACGAGCGCGTCGCGCCGCACGACGCAGCCGTGGAGGATCGCGCCGTGGCCGATGTGCCCGTCCGCCTCGACGACGAGGTCGCGGTCGGGAAACGCGTGCAGCACGCAAGTGTCCTGGATGTTGGCGCCCTCGCCGATCACGATGCGCCCGAAATCGCCCCGCAGGCAGGCGGCCGGGCCGATGTACACCCCCGCCCCGACGATGACGTCGCCGATGAGCACGGCACTCGGGTGCACGTAGCACGACGGGTGCACCACCGGTGTCAAGCCTTCGAGAGAGTAGACCTGGATCAATGTCGTATCGGCCGCAGGGCGCAATTCTAGCGCCCGGAGCGCTCGGGAACCGGTGCGAGATTCGCGCGCCTCAGGCAGAATTCCGGCTTCCGCAGGGAACACGCGATGAAATTGAAGACCCTCTGGATCGCTGGCGTCGGGCTGAGCGTGCTCGCCGTCGCGGTCTTCGCCTTGGCGCTGACCTCGGCCGTCAACGACCAGCAGACGATCGTCGAACTGGAGAAGGAGCGCGCGGACGAGCTGCTGCTCGCGCGGCAGTTGCGCCAGAGCGCCGACGATCTGACGCGCATGGCGCGCAACTTCGCCGTCACCGGCGACGGCCGGTACGAGGCGCTCTACGAGCGGGCGGCCGCGGTGCGCGACGGCAAGCAGCCGCGCCCGGCGGGCGACGCGTCGGCGCACTGGGATCTCCTGCTGGGCGGCGTCGAGCCCGCCAAGGGGGAAGGGGAGCGCATCGCGCTCGCCGACGCGTTCGCGCGCGCCAAGCTGCCGGGCAAGGAGCAGGAACTGCTCAGGCGCGCGATGGCCGCGCAGTCGGATCTGGCGAAGCTGGAGGCGGAGGCGCTCGCGGCGATGAAGGGGCAGGCCGCGGGCGCCGAGGGCGCGGCGCCCGGCCCGCCGGATGCCGTGCGCGCGCTCAAGATTCTGTACGGCGACGACTATCTCGCGGCGACGGCGCGCAGCCAGCAGGCGCTCAGCGAACTGTATGACGAGATCGAGCTGCGCACCCGCGGCGCGTTGCGGAAGACCCTGCAGTCGCAGGCCCACGACCTGCAGATCAACTGGATCGTGCTGGCGGTTTTTGCCGTCGCCGGGGCCGCGACCCTGCTCCTGACGCTGTGGCGGGGACTGCTCCCGCTGTTCGCGGCACGGCGACACGCCGGCGTGCTCGTCAACGGCGACTACGCGCAGCGCAGCGACGTGCGCGGGCTGCAGGAAATCCAGGATCTCATGCGCGGCCTGAACCACGCCGCGTCGCGGCTCGAGGCGGGCGCCAGGGAGCTCGACGAGCGCGACCGCTATCTCGAGGCGCTGCTGCGCACGAGCCCGCTCGGCCTGCTGCTGGTCGACGCGAAAGGCCGCGTCCGCTGGACGAGCCGGCGGCTGCGTGATTTTCTGGGCGATTCCAAGCAGGATCTCAAGCAGATGCCGTTCGCCGAGCTTTTCGCGGACTCCGCCGAACTCGCCGCATTCCACGACGCGCTCGAGCGCAAGGGCCGCGTGCGCGAGCTGATCGTCCGCGTCCAGCGCCGCGACGGCACGGAGTTCCGCGCGCGGCTCGATGCGGCCTACGTCGAGCGCTCGGCGGAGCGGCTCGCCGCCGTCTGGGTGCAGGCCTTCGGCCTGCACGCGCAGAAGGCCGAGGGCACCGCGCCAGGGGGCGGCGGCTGAGCATGGAGCGCGATCTGCTGGCACGTGCCTGCGGCGAGGCCATGTGGCGCGGCGATCACGTCTCGAAGTGGTTCGGCATCGCGCTGGACGAGGTGCGCAGCGGCTACGCGCGCATGTCGATGCCGGTGACGCAGAACATGGTCAATGCGCACAACACCTGCCACGGCGGCGCGATCTTCACGCTGGCCGACGCCACCTTCGGCTACGCCTGCAACAGCCACAATCAGAATGCGCTCGCCTCGAGCTGCACCATCGAGTTCCTCGCGCCGGCGTATCTCGGCGACCGGCTCACCGCGGTCGGCGAGGAACAGGTGCGCGCCGGCCGGCAGGGCGTGTACGACATGCGTGTCACCAACCAACGCGGCGAGACGATCGCGCTGTTCCGCGGCAAGTCGGTGACGGTGAAAGGCCATCTCGTGGAGGTCCGATGAACACGTTTCCCCTGGAACCCGTCGAAACGGCGCCGCGCGCCGAGCTGCAGGCCCTGCAACTGGAGCGTCTGCGCTGGTCGCTGCGCCATGCCTACGACAACGTGGCCCACTACCGGCGCAAGTTCGACGCCTCGGGGGTAAAGCCCGAGGATCTGCGCACGCTGGCGGATCTGGCGCGCTTTCCCTTCACCACCAAGGCCGACCTGAGAGAGAACTACCCGTTCGGCATGTTCGCGGTGCCGATGGACCGCGTCGTGCGCATTCACGCCTCCAGCGGCACGACCGGCAAGCCGACCGTCGTGGGCTATACGGCGCGCGATATCGACATGTGGTCGAACGTCATGGCGCGCTCGATCCGCGCCGCCGGCGCGCGGCCCGGCGACAAGGTGCACGTCGCCTACGGCTACGGCCTGTTCACCGGCGGCCTGGGCGCGCACTATGGCGCGGAGCGGCTCGGGTTGGCGGTGATTCCCCTGGGCGGCGGCATGACCGAGCGCCAGGTCCAGCTCATCATGGATTTCCGTCCCGAGATCATCATGGTGACGCCGAGCTACATGCTGGCGATCGCCGACGAGATGGAGCGCCAGGGCGTCGACCCGAGGAAGACCAGCCTGCGAATCGGCATCTTCGGCGCCGAACCGTGGACCAACGAGATGCGCCGGCAGATCGAGGCGCGCACCTCGCTGCAGGCGATCGACATCTACGGCCTGTCCGAAGTGATCGGGCCGGGCGTGTCGCAGGAGTGCCTGGAGACGAAGGACGGCCTGACGATCTGGGAGGACCACTTCTACCCGGAAGTCATCGACCCGGCGACCGGCGAGGTGCTGCCCGATGGCGAGAGCGGCGAGCTGGTGTTCACCTCGCTCACCAAGGAGGCGCTGCCGGTGATCCGCTACCGCACGCGCGACCTGACGCGGCTGCTGCCCGGCACGGCGCGCACCATGCGCCGGATGGAGAAGATCACCGGGCGCTCCGACGACATGATGATCATCCGCGGCGTCAACGTCTTCCCCTCGCAGATCGAGGAGCTGATCCTCAAGCAGCCGGAGCTGTCGCCGCACTACGTCCTCGAATTGAGCAAGGACGGGCCGATGGACCACCTGACCGTGCTCGTCGAGAAGGTGCCCGGCGCACCCGAAGCCGGCGCGACGGAGAAACTGCGCCACAACATCAAGTCGATGATCGGCGTGAGCGCGGACGTGAAGATCGTGCCGCTCTCGACCATCGAGCGCTCGATCGGCAAGGCCAAGCGCGTGATCGACAAGCGCCCCAAGGGGGCGTAGCCGCCGGGCGGCGGGCGGCCCGACCGCGGCCGGCGCGCAGGCGCGCAAGATTCGGATGGTCCGCGGCGGCGCGCACCGCTAAAGTCGCGCCATGCACACCCTCACCCACAAGGCGCGCGCTTACCTGGATGCGCGGCGCGGCGAGCGCGTCACGCTGGGCGACCTCGCTCGAGCCGTCGGCGCGAGCCCTTTTCACCTGCAGCGCCGCTTCAAGAAGGACCTCGGCATGTCGCCCGGCGACTACCAGCGCGAACAGCGCCTGGAGGAAGCCAAGCGCCACCTGACGCGCGGCCGCGGCGTGACCGACGCCCTCTTCGAGGCGGGCTACGGCTCGGTTTCGCGGTTCTACGAAAAGGCGGCCGCGCGACTCGGCATGGCGGCCCGCGACTACCGCGCCCGCGGCCGCGGACTGCGCATCCGCTACACGACATTCGCATCGCCACTCGGCGAGGTGCTCATCGCCGCAACCGATCGCGGCATCTGCTCGGTGAAGCTCGGCGCCGAAGCCGAAGCGCGCTTCGCGGAGGAGTTCAGCGCGGCCGAGCGCGTGCGCGCCCCGTCGGCGCTGGCGAACGCGCGGCGCGCCGTGCTCGATTATCTGAGGGGCGACGGATCGCTCGCCACGCTGCCGCTCGATGTGCAGGGCACGGCATTCCAGCGCAAGGTCTGGCAGGCGCTGCGCGCCATCCCGCTCGGCGAGACGCGCAGCTATCAGCAGCTCGCCCAGACGATCGGCGCGCCGGCCGCGGTGCGCGCCGTGGGCAGCGCCTGCGGCGCCAACCCGGCGGCGCTGGTCATTCCCTGTCATCGCGCGCTGCGCAGCGACGGGGGCCTCGGCGGCTACGCCTGGGGCCTGGCGCGCAAGCGGCGCATCCTCGCGATCGAGAAGCGCGGCCGCGCATGAAGCCGGCCGACTACGGTCGGCTCGTGCTGCTCGCGGCGATCTGGGGCGCCTCGTTCCTGTTCATGCGCGTCGCGGCGCCTGCGCTCGGCGCGATCGCCACCGCCGAGGGGCGCGTGCTCATCGGCGGACTGGCCCTGCTCGCCTGGTTCCGCATCGCCGGTTTCGATGCGCGCTTCGCCACGCACTGGCGCGTCTATGCGCTGGTCGGGCTGATCAATTCCGCGGTGCCGTTCGCGCTCTACGCGTTCGCCGCGATCCACCTGCCCGCGTCGTTGCTGTCGGTGCTCAACTCCACCGCGCCGATGTTCGGCCTCGCCTGGGGCGCGTTGCTCGCCGGCGAGCGCGTCACGCTGCGCAAGACCGCGGGGCTCGTTGCGGGGGGCATGGGGGTCGCCGTGATCACGCAACCCGGCGGCATCGACGCGTCGCCGATGTTCGGCTGGGCCGTCGCGGCGGCGTTGAGCGCCTGCTGCGCCTACGGACTGACGGGCGCAGTGCTCAAGCGCCTCGGCCAAGGGGTCCCGCCGATGGGCATCGCCGTGGGCAATCAGCTCGCCGCCGCGCTGTTTCTCGCACCGCTGCTTGCCGTGTACCCGCCGCTCGCCGCGCCCTCGGGCGTGGTGCTGGCGAATCTGCTGGGGCTCGCCCTCCTGGCGAGCGCGCTGGCGTACGTCCTTTACTTCCGGCTCATCGCGGACCTGGGCGGCACGCGCGCGCTCACCGTGACCTATCTCATCCCGGTGTTCGGCGTGCTCTGGGGCGCGCTGTTCCTGGGCGAGTCGCTGCCGCCGGGCCTGCTGGGCGGCGGCGCGCTGATCCTCGCCGGCACGGTCCTCGTGACGCGCGGCTAGGACGCCGGCCGCGGCACGTCAGTCGCGGCGGCGCGAAAACGGAAACCGCTCGCGCCGGTACTGGATCATCAGCCAGCCGCCGAGCATGCCGCCGAGATGCGCGAAGTGCGCCACGCCCGCCTGCGTGCCGGTGACGCCGAACCACAGCTCGAGCGCCGCGAACACCGCGACGAAGACGCGCGCCGGCATCGGAATCGGCGGGATCAGCAGCACGATGGTCCGCCGCGGAAAATAGATTCCGTACGCCAGCAGCAGCCCGTAGACGCCGCCCGAGGCGCCGACCATCGGCACCGGCGGACCGCCCATCCACCCCGTGAACAGCAGGTGGCACAACGCCGCCGAGACCACCGAGGCGAAGTAGAACCGCAGGTAGAAGCGCGCGCCGAACAGCCGCTCGATCTCCGATCCGAACATGTACAGCGCGAGCATGTTGAAGAACAGGTGCGCCATGCCGCCGTGGAGAAACCCGTAGGTCACCAGCTGCCAGGCCTGGAACGAGGGCCCCTCGTAGAGGGACGACGGAGCGAGCGGCCAGAGCGCGAAGTTCAGGACGAGCCAGGGAAGCCCCGACAGCTGCAGCAGGAACACCGCGACGTTGGCGATGACGAGGGCGCGCGTCAGGGGCGGCATCGGCATGCCCCGAAACTACCACGCGAGCGGCAGCTGCGCTGTGGCGCTCCGCGAGATTCGCGCCGGCCGCGTCTACAATCGCCTTCATGAATCCGTACCCGAATCTCCTCGCGCCGCTCAAGGTCGCGCACCTCACGCTCCCCAACCGCATGCTCATGGGCTCGATGCACACGGGCCTCGAACCGATGCGCGAGGGCCCCGGCAAGCTCGCGGCGTTCTACGCGGAGCGGGCGCGCGGCGGGGTCGCGTTGATCGTCACCGGCGCGTTCTCGCCGACGCTGGAAGGCTCGCTCGGGCCGTGGCGCGAGACGATGATGGAAGCCTCCGACCGCGACCGGCACCGCGCCATTCCGCAGGCCGTGCACGACGCCGGCGGGCGCATCCTCCTGCAGCTGCTGCACGGCGGCCGGTACAGCCGGCGCCCGGACCTCGTCGCGCCCTCGCCGCTCAAGGCGCCGATCAACAGCCTGGCGCCGCGGGAACTCTCCGCGGCGGAGGTCGGCCAGACCGTGGACGCCTTCGCGCGGGCCGCCGCGCTCGCGCGCGAGGCGGGCTACGACGGNNGAGGGCTACCTCATCACCCAGTTTCTCTGCCTGCGCACCAACCAGCGGCAGGACGAGTGGGGCGGCAGCTTCGCAAACCGCATGCGCTTTGCGGTGGAGATCGTGCGCCGGGTGCGCGAGCGCTGCGGGGCGGATTTCGTGGTGCAGTATCGCATCTCGGTGCTCGACCTCGTCGAGGGCGGCCTCTCGGGAGACGAGATCGTGCAGCTCGCGCGCGCCGTCGAGGGCGCCGGCGCGGATCTCCTCAACTCCGGGATCGGCTGGCACGAGGCGCGCATACCCACGATNNGCGCACGCCGTGCCGCGCGGCGGATTCGCCTGGGCGACGCGGCGCGTGAAAGAGGCGGTGCGCATCCCGGTGATCGCGTCGAACCGCATCAATGCCCCGGAGGTCGCGGAGGCGATCCTCGCGCGCGGCGACGCCGACATGGTGTCGATGGCGCGGCCGATGCTCGCCGACGCCGAGTTCGCCAACAAGGCGCGCGCCGGGGACCGGCTCGGCATCAACATCTGCTTTGCCTGCAACCAGGCGTGTCTCGACGAGATCTTCGACGGCCGGATCGCCGGCTGCGTGGTCAATCCGCGCGCCTGCCGGGAAACCGAACTCGTCTACCGCCCGGCGCAGCAGCGCAAGCGCGTCGCGGTCGTGGGCGGCGGCCCGGCGGGGCTGTCGTGCGCGGCGGTGGCTGCGGAGCGCGGCCACGAGGTCACGCTGTACGAGAAATCGCCGGCGCTGGGCGGGCAGTTCAATCTCGCGCAGCGCATTCCGGGCAAGCGCGAATTCGGCGAATCGGTCGCCTACTTCGCCGAGCGCGCGCGCCGTGCCGGCGTGCGCACACAGCTCAACGTGACGGCCTCCGCCGCGGATCTCGCCGGCTTCGACGAAGTCGTGGTCGCCACCGGCATCGAGCCGCGGCGCCCCTCGATTCCGGGCATCGAGCACGCGAAGGTCGTGAGCTACGCGGACGTCCTGTCGGGTCGCGTCGCGCCCGGCGAGCGCGTCGTCATTCTGGGCGCGGGCGGCATCGGGTTCGACGTCGCCCTGTTCCTCCTCGACCAGGCGGGGCGCGCGCAAAGCGACGTCGCCACCTTCGAAGCCCACTGGGGCATTGTGGCCGACGCGGCTACGGTCGGCGGACTGTCGGGCACGCCGCCGGGCCGCATCCGGCCCGCGCATCGCATCACGATGCTCAAGCGCTCGACGACGCCCTTCGGCGGCACGCTCGGCAAGACCACGGGGTGGTCGCTGCGCATCGAGCTCGCGCGCGCCGGCGTGCAGATGCTCGGCGGCGTGGCCTACCGGCGCATCGACGACGAGGGCATCCACGTCACTGCCGAGGGCGCCGAGCGCTGCATTCCCGCCGACACGATCATCGTCTGCGCCGGACAGGAGCCGCTCCGGCCGTTCGGCGAGGCGCGCGAGCGCCTCCACCTGATCGGCGGCGCGCGCGAGGCCGGCGAACTCGATGCCATGCGCGCCATGCGCGAAGGCGCGGAACTCGCCGCGCGCCTCTAGCGCCGATGGACGCCGCTGCCGCGCGCGCGCTGCTCGAGCGCATCGCCGCCAACATCGAGCGCGTCATGCGCGGCCAGCACGCCGCGGTGCGGAAGCTGCTCGCGGCCTTCGCCTCCGGCGGCCACGTGCTGATCGACGACTATCCCGGCACGGGCAAGACGACGCTCGCCAAGAGCCTTGCCGCCTCCATCGGGGCGCCTTTCGCGCGCATCCAGTTCACGCCCGACCTGCT
>DKBI01000316.1 GCA_002451175.1 Betaproteobacteria bacterium UBA6904 | reverse complement strand
AGCTGATCGTCAAGGTGAAGGAGCCGCAGGCGGCGGAGCGCAAGCGCCTGCGCGAGGGCCAGGTCCTGTTCACCTACCTGCATCTCGCCCCCGACCCGGAGCAGACGCGGGACCTCGTCGCGTCCGGCGCGGTGTGCATCGCCTACGAGACGGTGACGCAGCCGCAGGGCGGCCTGCCGCTGCTTGCGCCGATGTCGGAAGTGGCCGGTCGCATGGCGGTGCAGGCCGGCGCGAAATGCCTCGAGAAGGAGCAGGGCGGCATGGGCATCCTGCTTGGCGGCGTCGCGGGCGTTCCCCCGGCGAAGATCGTCATTCTCGGCGCCGGGGTCGTCGGCACGAACGCCGCGCAGATCGCCGTGGGCTCGGGCGCGCGGGTCATCGTGATCGACCGCAACCTCGATGCGCTCAGGCGCATCGACGCGATGCTGGGCGCGCGCGCCGTCACCGTGTACTCGAACCGCGACAACGTCGAGAGCCACGTGGCGAGCGCCGACCTGGTCATCGGCGCGGTGCTTCTGCCGGGCGCGGCCGCGCCGAAGCTCATTTCGCGCGAGCTCGTCGGCCGCATGAAGGCGGGCGCGGTGCTGGTCGACGTGGCCATCGACCAGGGCGGCTGCTCCGAGACCTCGCGCGCGACCACGCATGCCGACCCGACCTACGTCGTCGAGGGCGTGGTCCACTATTGCGTGGCGAACATGCCCGGCGCCGTGCCGCGCACGTCCACCTACGCGCTCAACAATGCCACGTTGCCGTTCGTGCTGAAGCTGGCCGGCGAGGGATGGCGCGCGGCGCTCGCCGCCGACCCGCACCTCAGGAACGGCCTCAACGTCTGCGGCGGCCAGGTCACCTGTCGCGAGGTGGCGGATGCGCTCGGCTACGCGCACGTCCCGGCGGATGCCTGCCTGAAAGCCTGAGTTGGAACTCACCTACGGCGTGACCTTCGCCGTGCTCGGCGCCGCGCTGCTGCACGCGGGCTGGAACGCGATGGTGAAGTCAGGCAAGGACGTGATGCTCGACACGGCGCTCGTCGCGCTCGGCTCGAGCGCCGCCGTGGTGCCTTTTCTCGCCTTCGTGCCGCCGCCGGAGCCGGCGTCGTGGCCGTGGCTCGCCGCCTCGGCGCTGATCCATGTCGGGTACTTCACCGCGCTCGCGGGCGCCTACCGGGCGGGCGATCTTTCGCACGGCTATCCGATCATGCGCGGGGTGGCGCCGCTCATCGTCGCGCTGAGCGCGCTGGCGTGGTTCGGCGAGGCGCCGCGCGCGGCGACCTGGGGCGGCGTGCTGCTGATCTGCGGCGGCGTGCTGTGGCTCGGCCTCGCGGGATTCGACTGGCGCCGCTCGCGCGCGGCGACCGGCTGGGCGCTGGCCAATGCCGGCATCATCGCCGCCTACACGCTCGTCGATGCGGCCGGCGTGCGCGCGGCCGGCGGCGCGGCGCGCTACGTGGTCTGGTGCTTCCTCTTCATGGGGCTGCCCTACGTGCTGCTGGTGATCGCGTGGCGCGGCGGCGATCTGGCGGCACACGTCCGGCGCTACTGGCGGCGCGGGCTCGCGGGCGGCGCGTGCGTGGTGGCGTCTTACGGGATCGCGCTGTGGGCGATGACGCGGGCGCCGGTGGCGGCGGTGGCGGCGCTGCGCGAGACCGCGGTGATCTTCGGCGCGCTGCTCGGCGTGTGGCTCCTGAAGGAGGGGCACGTGCGGCGGCGCCTGACCGGCGCGGCCGCCGTTTTCGCGGGCGTGGTGGCGCTCAAACTCTGAGGACGCGATGAGCTGGGAAAAAGAGATCGACGAAGTGCGGCGGCGNNCGGGCGGCAAGCTCACGGTGCGCGAGCGCATCGACGGCCTGCTGGATGCCGGCTCGTTCCAGGAAATCGGCGCGCTCTCGGGCGCGGCACGCTACGACGCGCAGGGAGAACTCGCGGAGTTCACGCCGGCGAACCTCGTCATCGGCCGCGGGCGCATCGACGGACGCGCGATCGCCGTCGCCGGCGACGACTTCACGGTGCGCGGCGGCGCGAACGACGCGGGCATCCGGGAAAAGCTGCTGCTCGTCGAGCGCATGGCCGCGGACCTGCGGCTGCCGCTGGTGCGGCTGGTGGACGGCACGGGCGGCGGCGGCTCGGTGAAGAACCTGGAGCTGCTCGGTCACTCGCCGATGCCGAAGGCGTTCCTGTGGGATTGGTGGACGGGCAATCTGTCCGAAGTGCCCGTGGTGTCCCTCGCGCTGGGCTCGGTGGCGGGGCTGGGGGCGGCGCGCGTCGTCGCGAGCCACTATTCGGTGATCGTGCGCCACACTGCGCAGATGTTCGTCGCGGGGCCGCCGGTGGTGGCGTGGACGCACGGGCAGTACGAGAAGAACGCGCTGGGCGGCAGCGACATTCACGCCGAGAACGGCGCCGTGGACGACGAGGCCGAGAGCGAGGCCGACGCGTTCGCGCGCGCGCGCCGGTTCCTCTCCTACCTGCCGTCCTCCGTGCACGAATTGCCGGCGCGCACCGCCTGCGACGACGATCCGGAGCGGAGCGACCCCTGGCTCATCGAGGCCGTGCCGCGCAATCCGCGGCGGCCGTACGACATGCGGCGCATCATCGCCTCGGTGGTGGACCGGGACTCGTTCTTCGAGATCGGCCGGCGCTGGGGCCGCACCGTCATCACGGGGCTGGCGCGGCTGAACGGCTGGCCGGTGGCGCTCTTCGGCGGCGATGCGCGGCACTACGGCGGCGCGTGGACGGCGAAGGCGTCGGAGAAGATCACGCGCTTCGTCGATCTCGCGCAGACGTTTCACCTGCCGGTCGTGCACCTCGTGGACGTGCCGGGATTCCTCATCGGCCCGCAGGCGGAGAAGGAGGGCACGATCCGCTACGGCATGCGCGCCGCGTCGGCGATCCTGCAGTCCAGCGTGCCCTGGTGCTCGGTGCTCGTGCGCAAGGTGTTCGGCGTGGCGGGCGCGGTGCATCAGAACTCGACGCGCTACGGCATGCGCATGGCCTGGCCTTCCGCGGAGTGGGGGTCGCTGCCCATCGCGGGCGGGCTGGAGGCGGCCTACAAGGCCGAGATCGAGGCGGCCCCGGATCCCGCGGCCAAGCGCGACGAGATCGAGGCGCGCGTGCGGCGCTTCGCCTCGCCCCTGCGCAGCGCGGAGAAGTTCGACATCGAGGAAATCATCGACCCGCGCGATACGCGCCGGCGCCTGTGCGAATTCGCGGAACTCGCGGCGCCGCTGCGCGTGCCCGGGCGCAGCGTGTTCGGGGTCCGGCCGTAGTATCCTCCGGCCAACGCAACTTTCGATCCGAGACTGCCATGGCGACACGTCCCGAAGAACGCATGACCGATCTGGTCATGGACCCGACCGACCTCTGGCTGGAGGAGGTCTATACCGACCGCCGCGTCGGCACGATCCGCAAGCTCACGCCCGTGAAAGGCGACGGCGCTCGCGATGCCGGCCGCGACGTGCAGTGGGTCGGCGAGACGCAGGTGATGAGCCAGCTGGGCGCGCTGCCCATCACGTTTGCGCTCGAGGCCAAGACGCTCGAGGAAGCCGCCGACAAGTTCGGCCCGGAGGCGAAGAAGGCGATCGAGCGCACGATGCGCGAGTTGCAGGAAATGCGCCGCCAGGCGGCCTCGCAAATCGTCATCCCGCAGGGCGGGCTGCCGCCGGCGGGCCCCGGCGGCCTGCCCGGGGGCGGCAAGATCCAGATGCCCTGAAAATTGGGGTCAGACCCCATGGGGTCTGACCCCAGTCAGACTTCGAGCCACTCCTTGCGCATCGTCGCGTTCTCGCGGACGTCGCGCGGCGTGCCCTCGAAGACGATGGCGCCGTGGCCCATGACGTAGAGCCGCTCGGAAATGTCGAGCGCGATGGCGAGTTTCTGCTCCACGAGCAGGATCGACACGCCGCGCTTCTCGATTTCCTTGAAGAGGTTCGCCACCTGCTCGACGATCTTCGGCGCCAGGCCCTCGGTCGGCTCGTCGATCATCACCAGCTCCGGATCGCCCATCAGCGTGCGGCAAAGCGTGAGCATCTGCTGCTCGCCACCCGAGAGAAACCCGGCCTCGGTGTCCGCGCGCTCCTTCAGGCGCGGAAAGAGCTCGAACATGTCCTCGGCTTTCCAGCGCCCCGAAGGCTTGGCCGTCTTCTGGCCGAGCAGCAGGTTCTGGCGCACCGTGAGCGTCGGGAAGATGTCGCGGCTCTCCGGCACGTAGCCCAAGCCCTTGTGCGCGACTTCGTAGGCCTTGTGGCCGACCAGCTCCTCGCCCTTGAACTTCACCGAGCCGTGGCAGTCCACCATGCCCATGATCGCCTTGACCGTCGTCGAGCGGCCCACGCCGTTGCGCCCGAGCAGCGAGACGATCTCGCCCTTGCCGACGCTGAGATGCACGCCGTGCAGGATGTGGCTCTTGCCATAGAAGGCGTGCAGGTCGCGGACCTCAAGCATGCGCGGCCTCGCCCTGCGCCTCGTCCTTGTGCAGCGTACCGAGGTAGGCCTCCTGGACGGCGGGATTGGCCCGGATCTCCTCGGGCTTGCCGGTGGCGATGATCTCGCCGTAGACCAGCACGCTGATGCGGTCGGCGAGGTCGAACACCACGCCCATGTCGTGCTCGACCATGACGAGCGTGCGTCCCTCCGTGATCTGGCGGATCAGGGCGACCGCGTTGGCCGTCTCCGTGCGGCTCATGCCNNACGCTGGCGCCGCCGGCGATGGTGATGCCGATTTCCAGCGCGCGCTGCTCGGCGTAGGTCAGCGTCCCGGCCAGCACGTCGCGGCGGCGCGCCAGGCCGATCCGTTCCATGACCTCTTCGGCGCGCTGCTTCACGTCCTTCAGCCCGCCGACCCGGTGCCAGAACGAATAGCGGTATCCGGCGGACCAGAGCACGCCGCAGCGGATATTCTCGTAGACCGAGAGGCGGTGGAAGATGTTGGTGACCTGGAAGCTGCGCGACAGCCCTTTGCGGTTGATCTGGAACGGCTTCAGCCC
>DKBI01000311.1 GCA_002451175.1 Betaproteobacteria bacterium UBA6904 | reverse complement strand
TACCGCATCGGCCGCTACTACCAGGGGCAACAGCGGAACGCCGATGCGCTTGCCTACTATCGCCGGGCAATAGCCGAGGACCGGAATCATGCCGAGGCGCACAACGCGTTGGGCGTCGTGCTCTCCCAGCAGGGCCAGTACGCGGACGCGGAGGCCGCCTTCAAGGCTGCGATCGCCATCGCGCCAGCGCGATCGCACCTGCACGCCAATCTCGGCTACCACTACCTGCAATACGACCGCCTGGATGAGGCGCGCAACGCGCTGCGGGAGGCCATCCGGCTGAATTCCGCCAATGCGCTGGCGTGGCGCCACCTGGCTCTCGCCGAGCACGGGCTGGCGAACGCGGCACCTGCGGCACACCCTCGCGCGATGGCCGGTGAACCCGCAGCGCCGGCGCCGAGTCAGTCCGAGTCGCGCGCGGAGCCCGGCGCTTCGGTGCCGGCCAGCCCGGCTGCGGAGACGCCCCGAGTCGCGGCCGGCCCGGTGAGCCCGGCAAGCGGGCCGGATCAGGTGGCAGCGCCTGCGACGCCGCTTGCGACCCCGGCGCCCGCGGTGGTTCACGAAACCCCTGCGGCGCCCCTGGGCGCCACGCCCCTGGTTTCCGAGGTCCTGATCTCCCCGGGCGTCGTCGCAGAGACGGTGGAAACGGTGCCGCAGGCCCGCTTGGTCAGCGTCGCACCGAGCGTGTTCGAGTTGCGCCCGAGGCAGGTCCTCGTTGCGCCCCCGATCGCGAGCGCGCCTGCGCCGGCGCGCGTCGAGACGGCCGCCCGGGCCGGCCTGTCGGCGGCCGTGCGATTCGAGATTTCAAACGGCAACGGAATCACGTCTCTCGCGAAGAGCGTCGGCGCGTACATCCAATCGCTGGGCGCTGCGCGACCGCGGCTGACCAACCAGCGCCCGTTCGACCAGCGGCACACCGAAATTCACTATGTCACCGGCATGGAATCCCCCGCCCGCAATCTGCAGGAGGCGTTGGAGACGCCGGCCGATCTCGTCGAGAAAGCGAGGCTCGATCGGGGCATCGAAGTGAAGCTCGTGCTCGGCAGGGACTTCCATGAGCGCGACGCCGTGGCTCGCCTGCGCAGGGAGTTTGTCGGGCCGGTCATGCTTGCGCGCGAGGCGGCGCGACCGCAGTCGCGCCCGGCAGGCGATGCGGTAAATACCACGCAGAAACAGCAGCCAACGCTTTTGACAGGAGAACCCAAATGAACGTCGACCCGATCATCGAACCTGAACGCCACGGACTCTGGATCGCCGTGGGATTCATCGTCGCGTTGCTGGCGCTGGTCATGAGCGCCGTCGCAATGTACCGGATCAAGGTGGTTGCCGTGGGCACGCAGACAGAGGTGCTCGTTCTGAACAAGAAGATCGAGCAACTGAAGGCGGACAAGAGCAAGGCGGTCGAGGGTGCGCAGACCGCCGCGCCGACGGCGCCCGCCAAGTAGCGACTCGAGTGACCGGCCGCGGCGGTCGGTCACGCGTACCGGTTTTCGCGCCCGTGGCGCCAGCCGGCGCGGCTGCGCGTGCCGCGGGTCTCGCGAATGACAAGGAGTGGCCATGTTCCTCGGTGAAATCCTGATTGCCAACGGTTTCGTCTCGCGCAAGGACGTCGACGCCGCGCTCGCGCGGCAGCGCACCAGCGGCGGCGCGCTCGGCGACAACCTGGTCGCGCTCGGCGTCATTACCGAAGACAAGCTGAAACGGGCGCTCGCCCTTGCGCCTGCGGAGCCACGCGAGCTGAAGGACACCGGATTGAGCGACCGGTTCCTCCTCAATCTGCTGCTGAAATTCATGTACGTGAAGGCGCTGGAGACGCCTACGCAGCTCGCGGACGCAGTGAAGATCCCGGTCGGCATCGTGGATCCGTTGCTGCGCTTCGCGCGCGAGAACGGATTCCTGCACGTGCTCGGCGCGAGCGGCGGCGGCATGCTCGCCTCGCTGCGCTACGAGCTCACCGACCAGGGCCGCAAGCGCGCGGTCGAGCAGCTCGAGCGGTCGCAGTACCTGGGGCCGGCGCCGGTGCCGGTCGCGGCGTACATCGCGCAGATCGAGCGCCAGCACATCACCAACGAGCGCGTCGCGCGGGAGGACCTCGCGGCCAAGCTCGCGCACCTCGTCCTCGCGCCGAATCTCATCGACGAGCTGGGGCCGGCGGCCAATTCGGCGCGGGCGATGCTGCTCTACGGCCCGCCGGGCAGCGGCAAGACGTCGATCGCCGAGGGGCTCGGGCGGTCGTTCAAGGGGCTGGTCTACGTGCCGTACGCGATCGAGATCGACGGCCAGGTGATCACGATCTTCGATCCGACCCTGCACGTGCCGGCCGACGCCACCAATGGCGATGGCGGAGCGCAGCGCGGCGCGTCGCTGCTGCGCGAGGCGATCGACGGGCGCTGGGTGCTGTGCCGCCGCCCCACGGTCATGTCGGGCGGCGAGCTGCGCATGGAGATGCTCGACCTGCGCTACAGCCCCGAGGCGGGGCTCTACGAGGCACCGCTGCAGATCAAGGCGATGAACGGCATCTTCATCATCGACGATTTCGGCCGGCAGCTCGTCAATCCGCGCGACCTGCTGAACCGCTGGATCGTGCCGCTCGAGAAGCGCTTCGACTTCATGCACCTGCACACCGGGCGGAAGTTCCTCATTCCGTTCGACGTGCTGATCGTGTTCTCGACCAACCTCGCGCCCGAGGACCTGATGGACGACGCCTTTCTGCGGCGGATCCCGTACAAGATCCACGTCGGTACGCCGGCCGTGGAGGAATACGCGGAGATTTTCCGCCGGGTCTGCGACGCCAATCAGATCCAGGTGCCGGCCGACCTGGTGCCGGCGCTGATGCGCGACTACTACGCCAAGAGCACCGAGAGCCTGGCGAGCTACCACCCGAAGTTCCTCATCGACCGGGTGATCGACGGCTGCCGCTTCCGCGGTGCCAAGCCGGCGCTGGACGATAAGCTCATCGCGGCGGCGTGGCGCAACCTGTTCGTGGAAAAGCAGCAGCCGCCCCGGACGAACAAGCCGATCTAGCGTTTCCGCCATGCGGCGCGGCGTCGGGCCTGTGGCAAGATGCGGGCTGACGACTGCGTGCGCACGGCATCCGTGATNNGTCATCGGCATGGTGCTCCTGCGTCCCGGGTATGGGAGGGACTACGACGGGCGGCCGCCCGTGTTCGAGATCGGTTGCGCGGGCCGCATCGTCCGGTCGCAGCGCCTCGACGACGGGCGGTTCAACATCCTGCTGGAGGGCATCTGCCGCTTTCGCGTTCTCGACGAGGACCCTGGCGGGCCTTACCGGCTGGCGCGCGTCGAGCCGGTTCCGGAGGCGGCAGGCGAGGGGCGTGAGGCGGTCCTGGCCGCGCAACGCAAGCGCCTGCTCGCCACGCTCATAAAGGGCCTGGCGCGCACGACCGAGGAGCCGCTGGCGGCCGGCGTCTCGGACGCCGAGCTGGTCAACGGCCTGGCGCAGGGGCTCGACCTCGAGCCGCTCGAGCGCCAGGCCTTGCTCGAATGCACCGATCTCCTCGCGCGCTGCGCGGCGCTGGCCGATCTCCTCGAGATGAAGGCGCATCAGGTGCCGGCCGGCGCGCATGGCGGGGCGATGCATTGACGAGGCGGGACCGGCGTGCCTGAGCTGAGCGTCGTCATCCCGGCGTACCGGGAGCGCGACAACCTGCCGCCGCTGCTCGACGCGCTCGAGCGCGCTCTGCAGGGGATCGATTGGGAGGCGGTGATCGTCATCGACGACAGCCTCGACGGCTCCGAGGATTACGTCCGCCAGCGCGCGCAGCGCGATCGCCGCATCCGCTGCCTGCAACGCATCGGCCGGCGCGGCCTCGCCTCGGCCTGCATCGAAGGCATGCTGGCGACGTCGTCGCCCTACGTCGCCGTCATGGACGCGGATCGGCAGCACGACGAGGCGCTCCTGCCGCAGATGCTCGCCGCCGCGAGGGCGGACGACACCGACATCGTCGTCGGCAGCCGTTACGTGGCCGGCGGGACGACCGGCGAGCTGCCGAGCGCGCGCGTGCGCATCAGCCGCTTCGCGACGCTCCTCAGCGGCGGCCTCGGGGCGGGACTGAGCGACCCGATGAGCGGCTTCTTCCTGCTGAAGCGCGAGTACCTCGAGCGCGTCGTGCGTCGCCTGTACGGCCGGGGGTTCAAGATCCTGCTCGATCTCATCGCGGCGGCGGAGGGCGCCGTGCAGGTGCACGAACTGCCCTACCGGATGCGCGGGCGCACGCACGGCGAGAGCAAGCTCGGCGTACGCGTGATCACGGAGTACCTGATGCTGCTTGCCTACCACCTCGCGGGGCGGCTGCTGCCGGCGCGCTTCTTCCTGTTCGCGGCGGTCGGGTTGAGCGGGGTCGGCGTGCACCTCGCCGCGCTGTGGGCGCTGTTCCAGGTCCGCGGCGGCGGGTTCCTGGCGAGCCAGGCCGTCGCCACCGGGGTCGCGATGACGAGCAACTTCTTTCTGAACAACGCGATCACCTACGGCGACGTGCGCCTTCGCGGCGCGGCGCTCTGGCGCGGGCTGCTGTCGTTCTACGTCGCCTGCGGCTTCGGCGTCCTGATCAATCTTGCCGTCGCCGATTGGCTCTACCTGCAGCTCACGCCCTACTGGCTGGCGGGCCTTGCCGGCGCCGTGACGGCTGCGGTGTGGAACTTCATGACGACCGCCTCGGTGACGTGGGGGCCGCAGCCGAAGGAGCGCGCGCGACCATGAGATCGATGCCGCTCGGCAGGGCATTCACGCTGCTGGAGCCAGGGCCGGTCGTCCTCGTGACGACGAACGACGGCAAGAAGGACAACGTCATGACCATTTCCTGGACCCTGGTGGTGGACTTCACGCCGCGATTTGCCATCACCACGGGGCCCTGGAATTACTCCTTTGCGGCGCTGAGGAAATCCAGGCAGTGCGTCATCGCAATTCCCACGGTCGATCTGATCGACGAGGTCGTCGGCATCGGCACCTGCACCGGAGCCCGGACGGACAAGTTCAGGAAGTTCGGGCTGACGCCGGTGAAGGGGCGGCATGTCCGGTCGCCCCTGATCAAGGAATGCCTGGCCAACGTCGAATGCAAGGTGATCGACATCGTGAAGCGATACCCTGTGGTCGTGCTCGAGGGCGTCGCGGCGTACTTCGACCGCTCGCGCAAGGAGAAGCGGACGATTCACGCGATTGGCGACGGCACGTTCGTCGCGGACGGGCGCAAGCTGAATCGGCGGAGCATGATGCGCTCGAAGATTCCCGATGGTGTGTAATCGTTGGCGCCAGCACGCCCCCAACTGAAGAGGAAGAGGCCATGTCACAAGCGGTCTACGCGCTCAATCTGTTCAACGTGGCGGACAAAGCCGAATATCTCGCGTACTCCCGGCGTTCCGCCCGGGAGGTTGCGGCCCACGGCGGGCGGGTCGTGGCGCTGGGCAAGTTCCGCGAGGCGGCCGTGGGCGGCATTGCGCCGCGCAACGTCCTCATCGTCGTCGAGTGGCAATCCAAGGAAGCCTTCGACGGTTACTGCAACGATCCCGGGCTCGCCGATCTCCATCCGCATCGCGTCAAGGGCACGAGCGACTACGTCTGGCATCTGTTCGACAAGCTCGAGGATCTTCGGCCTCTCCTCAAGTAGTGTCGGTCACTCCGCCGGGCGCACCCGGACAGATCCGAATTGTCTGTCCGGCGTCAACACATGCGCTGTCCAACGAGCGGTGATGGCGTAGAGTGCCTGCAGCCCGTTCGGGAGGGAGTGCATGGATCGCCGCGACACACTGATTGCATTGCTTGCACTCGGCGTCGCGCCTGCCGCCGCGCGAGCCCAGCCCGCGGAGAAAGTCTCCAAAATCGGTTTTCTCGGCAATTCCACGGCGGCGCTTGAAGCCAATCTCGTCGGCCCGTTCCGGGAGGGCCTGCGGGAGCTCGGGTACGTCGAAGGCCGCAACGCGCTGATCGAGTACCGGTGGGCCGAAGGAAAATATGAGCGTCTTCCCGGGCTCGTCGCGGATTTGGTCGCGCTGAAGGTCGAGGTCATCGTGACGGCCGGCACGCCCGCGTCGATCGCCGTCAAGAAGAACGCGCCGGCGACGCCCCTGGTCATGGTGGCGGTCGGCGATCCGGTCGGCACCGGTCTCGTCGCGACGCTGGCGCGGCCCGGCGGGAACATCACCGGCGTTTCGTCGATCGCTCCGCAATTGGAAGGCAAGCGACTCGAGTTGCTCCGGGAGGTGCTCCCCGGGGTCTCGCACATCGCGGTGCTGTGGAACCCGGACAATCCGTTTCACGTCGGCTCCCTCAGGGAAATGCGCGCCGCCGCGCAGGCACTGGGCATCCGGGTGCACCTGCAGGGCATTCGGGTCGCGGCGGACTTGCCCGCCGCATTCACGGCCATTCTCAGGGAGCGCCCCGAAGCGCTGCTGGTGCTGGCGGATCGCATCTTCCTGCACAATCGCGTGCGCATCATGGATTTCGCCGCCCAGCACCGGCTTCCCGGCATACACGCCTATCGGGAACTGGTCGAGGCAGGCGGCCTGATGTCCTTCGGGCCCAGTTACGAAGACATGCATCGGCGCGCCGCCTACTTCGTCGACAAGATCCTGAAGGGAGCAAAGCCTGCGGACCTTCCGGTCGAGCAGCCATCGACGTTCGTACTGGTGGTCAACCTGAGAGCCGCCAAGGCGCTCGGCATTGCGATGCCGCAATCAGTGATCCTGCGCGCGGACCAGGTGATCGAATAGCGTTGCCCGGGCGTCACGCGCCGACCGAACCGGTGATAGCCTAACGGCGGAATGGCGACCACAGGGACCATCCGCCGGCAGGTGCTGTCGAGCGTCGTGCTCTCCAACCTGGGCGGCGCGGTGCTTACCTTCCTCTATTTCCAGCTGCTCGATCCGGCGGCCCGCGAGGGCGGCGCGCGCATCGAGCGCGGCGATCTGGTGTTCTTCGTCTGCGCTTCGGCGGTGATCTTTGCGTCTTGCTATGCCGCGAGCCGGTGGGCGCGGCCGGTGCTGCGGTTCGACGGCACGCCGCCGCCCGGCGGGGCAGGCGATGAACTGCGCCGCCGAGCGCTGCTGATCCCGGGCTTCTTCGCGCTGCTCTCGCTGGCGGGTTGGACGCTGGCGTCGCTGGTGTTCGGGGTGCTCTGGCCGCTGCTCACGGACAGCTTCGCCCTCGTACGCTCGCTGCGCGTGGTGTTCGGCATCCTGCTCGTCTCCGGCGTCACGGTTGCGGCGCTGATCTACTTTCGCGCGGAGCGGCTGTGGCGGGACCATCTGCCGCGCTTCTTTCCGGATGGCATCCTGAGCAGCGTGCCCGTTCCGCGGCTGAGTGTCCGTGCACGCATGCTGGTCGTGCTGATGCTCATCACGCTGCTGCCGCTCGCCGTGCTCGCGGTCGCGGCGCTGACGCGGGCACGCGCGCTGCTCGGCGCGGATCCGGCGACCGCGGAAGACGTCATCCGCAATCTCATTCTGGTCGTCAGCCTGCTGGCGGCTGCGGGGCTGCTGGTGTCGCTGCGCCTGGCAAGCTCCCTCGCGGCGAGTTTTTCCGGTCCGCTGGGCGAGTTGCGGTCCGCAATGCTGCGCGTCGAACGAGGTGCGCTCGACACCCGCTGCACCGTCGTGTCCAACGATGAAATCGGCGCGTTCACGGAGGGGTTCAACCGCATGGTCGCGGGATTGCGCGAGCGGGAAGTCATCCGTGAGACGTTCGGCAAGTACATCAGCCCCGAAGTGCGTGACGAGATCCTTGCGGGACGCGTGCCGCTCGCCG
>DKBI01000097.1 GCA_002451175.1 Betaproteobacteria bacterium UBA6904 | reverse complement strand
GCAGCAGCTCGTCGCCCGCGGCGTTGCCGAGCGATTCGTTGACGCTGCCGAAGTGGTCGATGTCGATCAGCAGCAGGCCCACCGGCGTGCCGCGCCGCTGCCCGCGCGCGACCGCGGTGCGGCACAGCTCCTGGAACCGGTAGCGGTTCGGCAGGCGCGTCAGCGGATCGTGATGCGTGAGGAACGTGGTGGCGCGCAGCCGCCGCACGACGATCTCGGCGAGCGCGAGCCCCAGCTCCGGGCGCTCGCGCACGATCTCGAGCAATCGGGCACGGCCGATTTCCGCGACTTCGCAATCGGTGAGCGCGGTGGCCGTGGCGCTGCGCCAGTGCACGTCGGCGTCGAGCAGCGCCATCTCACCCAGGATGCCGCTCGTGCCCACCGTCTCGTAGACCAAATCGCCGACCTGGATCTGCGCCGAGCCGGAGCGCAGCACGAACATCGATTTTCCCGGCTCGCCGATGGCGAAGATCGCCTCGCCGGCGGGAACGGTCTGAATCGTGTCCGCCGCGCTCAGAATCGTGGAGAAATCGAAGGTCATCGCGTATCCGCACGCGATTATGCGCTACGCACCCACCCGGCTTTGGGGTCTGACCCCAAGGTAAGGCGCGGTCCCGCTCCGCACGGTTAGTGCGGAGCGGGACGTAACCCCGCCGCGGAGGAGGAGGGAGGAGGAGACCGCGACGGGCGCGTTCTTGCAGGCTCGTTGTTCGCCGCCTGCTGCGTTGCAGCAAATCTAAGGCTTTGCCCCTTGGGATACAATCCTGATCGGGATCAAAACACTGTTACTAAATAGGTAACAATATGGGCGACTCCCTATTTGAGATGACGGTACTGGTGAGGACCGTTGCTTCCGGCAGCCTGTCCGCCGCCGCGAGGGAACTGGGCATCTCGACCGCGGCGGTCAGCCGCAAGCTCTCCGCCCTCGAGGCGCGACTCGGCGTGCGGCTGCTCAACCGCACCACGCGCCGCATCGCGCTGACCGACGAAGGCGCCCGCTACCACGAAGCCTGCGTCCGGATCCTCGGCGAGATCGAGGAGGCCGAGGGCGCCGCCGCCGAGCGGCGCGTCGACCCGCAGGGGGTCCTGCGCATCGCCCTGCCCGCCTCGTTCGGCCACAAGCACATCGCGCCGCTGATTCCGAAGTTCGCCGAGCGCTACCCGAAGATCCGCCTTGCGCTCAGCCTCTCGGACCGCAAGGTCAACCTGATCGAGGAAGGCTTCGACGTCGCGGTGCGCATCGCCGAGCTCGAGGACTCGTCGCTCGCCGCGCGCAAACTCGCGCCCAACCGCCGCGTCGTGTGCGCGAGCCCCGAGTATCTCCGCCAGCACGGCGCCCCGAAGACGCCACAGGATCTCGTGAGGCACAACTGCCTCACGACGACCGATTTCGACATGGTCTGGGATTACGAGGATCCGCAGGGCCGGCCCGGCTCGGTGCGCGTCTCCGGCCGGTATTCCTGCGACAACTGGGAAGTGCTGCGCGACTGGGCGGTCGCCGGCCTCGGCGTCGCATTGAAGTCCACCTGGGACGTCTATCGCGACATCGCCGACGGGTCGCTCGAGCTGCTGCTGCCCGACCATACCTTCGGCAGCGACGTGGGCATTTACGCGGTCTACCCGCACCGGCGCTATCTCGCGGCCAAGACGCGCGTGTTCATCGACTTCCTCGCCGATTCGTTCGGCCCCGATCCCTACTGGGACGAGCCGGCGCAGACGGCGCGCGAGGCGCGCGTCGCGGCTTGAGATTGTGATAGAACTCCGCACCCAGGAGGGCACCGCATGAACGCACCCGTCGATCCCGCGAATCTCGCCCGGGCCTCGCTCGATGACAAGTACACGCTCGAGCGCGGCCGCGTGTTCCTCACGGGCATTCAGGCGATCGCGCGCCTGGCGATGCTGCAACGCGTGCGCGACGAGCGCGCCGGGCTGAACACCGCGGGCTACATCTCGGGCTATCGCGGCTCGCCGCTCGCCGGCGTCGACGCGACGCTCGCGCGCGCCCGCACGCACCTGGAGAAGCACCACGTCAAGTTCCAGCCGGGACTCAACGAGGATCTCGCCGCGACGGCGATCTGGGGCACGCAGCAGGTGGGCATGTTCCCCGGCGCGCGCTACGACGGCGTGTTCTCCATGTGGTACGGCAAAGGCCCCGGCGTGGATCGCTGCGGCGACGTCTTCAAGCATGCGAACGCGGCGGGCACCTCCAAGCACGGCGGCGTGCTGGTGCTCGCGGGCGACGACCACGGGGCGAAATCCTCCACGCTGCCGCACCAGAGCGAGCACATCTTCAAGGCCTGCTGCATCCCGGTGCTGAATCCGGCGAGCGTGCAGGAGTATCTCGACCTCGGCCTGCACGGCTTCGCCATGAGCCGCTATTCCGGCTGCTGGATCGCCTTCAAGTGCGTGACCGACGTGGTCGAATCGGGCGCCTCCGTGGACGTGGACCCGGAGCGCGTGCAGATCCGGCTGCCCGAGCACTTCGCGCTGCCGCCGGACGGCCTGAACATTCGCTGGCCGGACGGCATCCTCGAGCAGGAATCGCGGCTGCTCGACTGGAAGGTCTACGCGGCGCTCGCCTACGTGCGCGAGAACGGCCTCGACCGCATCATCTGGGACTCGCCGCGCGCGCGGCTCGGCATCATCACGACCGGCAAGTCCTACGGCGACACGATGCAGGCGCTCGCCGAGCTCGGCATCGACGAGCAGGTCGCGCGGCAGATCGGCCTGCGCGTCTACAAGGTGGCGATGAGCTGGCCGCTGGAGCCGCAGGGCGTGCGGCGCTTCGCCGACGGGCTGGAGGAAATCCTCGTCGTCGAGGAGAAGCGCCAGCTGATCGAGTACCAGCTGAAGGAAGAGCTCTACGCGTGGGAAGCGGGCGTGCGCGCGCCGCGGGTGGTGGGCAAGTTCGACGACAACGGCGAGTGGAGCCGCGGAGAAGGCAAGCCCGCGGGCACCTGGCTGCTGCCGGCGAGCTACGAGCACTCGCCCGCGATCGTCGCGCGCGCGATCGCCGCGCGCCTTTCGCGGCTGGGCATGGACTCGCTGCTCGGCGCGAGCTTCAAGGAGCGGCTCGCATTCCTCGATTTCAAGGACCAGGCGCTCGCCAAGCCGCGCGTGACCTCGGTCCGGCAGCCGTACTTCTGCTCGGGGTGCCCGCACAACACCTCGACCCGCGTGCCCGAAGGCAGCCGCGCCACGGCCGGCATCGGCTGCCATTTCATGGCGGTGTGGATGAACCGCAGCACCTCGACCTTCACGCACATGGGCGCCGAGGGCGTGCCGTGGGTGGGCCAGGCGCCGTTCACCGACGAAAAGCACATCTTCGCGAACCTCGGCGACGGCACCTACTACCACTCGGGGCTGCTGGCGATCCGCGCCGCCGTGGCGGCGAAGGTCACGATGACCTACAAGATCCTCTTCAACGACGCGGTGGCGATGACGGGCGGCCAGACGCACGACGGGCCGCTCGACCCGGCGAGCATCTCGCGGCAGGTCGCCGCCGAGGGCGTGAAGCCGATCATCGTGGTCACCGACGAGCCGGANNGCGCCGGGCGTGTCGGCGCTCATCTACGACCAGACCTGCGCCTCCGAGAAACGCCGGCGCCGCAAGAGGAACGAGTATCCCGATCCCGCCAAGCGCGCGCTCATCAACGAGCTGGTGTGCGAGGGCTGCGGCGACTGCAGCACGAAGTCGAATTGCCTCTCCGTCGAGCCGCTGGAGACCGAGTTCGGCCGCAAGCGCAGGATCAACCAGTCCACGTGCAACAAGGACTTCTCCTGCGTGAAGGGCTTCTGCCCGAGTTTCGTCACGGTGGAGGGCGGCCAGCTGAAGAAGGGCCGCGTCAAGGCGCGGCGCGACGTGGCGGACGCCTTCCCCGCGCTGCCGGAGACGACGCCCCCGGACCTTGCGCAGCCGTTCGGGATCCTGGTGGACGGCATCGGCGGCACGGGCGTGATCACGATCGGGCAGATCATCGCCGTGGCCGCGCATCTCGAGGGCAAGGGCGTCTCGGTGCTCGACATGTCGGGACTCGCGCAAAAGGGCGGCCCGGTGATGTCGCACGTGCGCCTCGCGCAGGACCCCGAGAGCCTGCACGCGACGCGCATCAGCACGGGCGAGGCGAACCTCGTCATCGGCTGCGATCTCGTGGTGAGCGCGAGCAGCGAGGCCGTCTCGAAGATGAGCCCGGCCAAGACGCGCGCGGCGATCAACGCGACGACTGCGCCGACCGCCGACTTCGTGCGCAACCCGAACTGGCGGCTGCCGGGCAGCGACCTGCTGAAGGACATCCAGGACGCCTGCGGCGCGCAGAACGTGGCGTTCGTGCCCGCGGCGGAGGTCTCGACGGGCCTGATGGGCGATTCGATCGCCACCAACATGTTCATGCTGGGCTACTGCTGGCAGAAGGGCTGGGTGCCGCTCGAGCGCGCCTCGATCGAGCGCGCCATCGAGCTGAACGGCGTGGCGGTGGAATTCAATCTCGCGAGCTTCCTCTGGGGACGGCGCGCGGTCGTGGACCTCGAGCGCGTGCAGCGCATCGCGGCGCCTGCCGAGGTGATCTCCATCGACCGGCACTTCTCGCGCAATCTCGACGAGGTGATCGAGCGGCGCGTCGCGCACCTCACCGGTTATCAGGACGCGGCCTACGCGGCGCGCTACCGGGCGCTCGTCGAGCGCGTGCGCAGGATCGAGCAGGAGCGCGTCGGGGGCACCCGGCTCGCCGAGGCGGTCGCGCGCCATTACGCGAAGCTCCTGGCGTACAAGGACGAGTACGAGGTGGCGCGGCTGCACGCCGATCCCGCATTCCTCGCCTCGATCCGCGAGCAGTTCGAGGGCGACTACCAGGTCGCGTTCTACCTGGCGCCGCCGCTGCTCGCGAAACCCGATCCCAATACGGGGGAGCCGAAGAAGATGCGCTTCGGCCCGTGGATGCTCACGGCACTGCGCTGGCTCGCGAAGCTGAAGGGCCTGCGCGGCGGCGCGCTCGACATCTTCGGCTACACCGCAGAGCGCCGGATGGAGCGCGCGCTGATCGCGGAGTACGAGCAGACGGTGGAGGCGCTCGTGAAGGATCTCCATCGCGACAACCACGCGCTGGCGCTGGAACTCGCGTCGCTGCCGGACGCGATCCGCGGCTACGGCCACATCAAGGCGAAGAGCGTCGCCGAGACGCGCGCCAAGCGCGACCAGCTGCTCGCCCGCTGGCCGGCCGCCGCGCCCGCCGCCGCCCGCGCCGCCTGATTGGGGTCAGACCCCATTTCCCCGACGGCCCGCCCAATTGGCCCAATTGGGGTCAGACCCCAATGGTTGATCCTCCTCGTCAAATGGGGTCTGACCCCATTCTTGATTTGGGTGGGGGTGGCGCTCGGGCAGGAAGCGCGCGTGCTCGAGGTCGCGGGCGGGGAGAAGATCGAGTACACGCTGCGCACGTTTGCCGAGAATGCGCATCTGCCGGAGACGCTGCTCAAGCATCCGCCCGGCGGCGCGCTCGACACGGCCAAGCTCGTGACGCAGTTGCTGGCGGAGGGTCGGCTGGAGGACGTCTCGCTGCTCTCCAACGCCCCCAAGGCCCGCTACGAGCGCCTGAAGGACAGCTTCGGCGCCTGGAGCAAGGAGGATTTCGAGCGCGCGTTCAGCCGCTATTTCGCGGCGGAGAACCGCATCCTCGGCGAGGCCGCGATCGGCAGGCACCGCCTGCTGATGTGGTATCTGAAGGACACGAATCACATCACGGCCTACTACTTCGTCGAGATCGAAGGCCGGCTGCTGCTCGATGACGTGCCGAGCGAGACGCGCACGCAACTGCGCCGCGTGCTCGAGGATTTCCGCGCCCGGCGTTGACCCCGGCCGCCTTGCGCGGGCAGCCACTTGACTGCCGTCATCAGGCCATCGCCCGGTGGCTGCTGAAATGGACCCGTTGCTCGCCCCCCGCCCGACAAAGCCCATGATCCACACCGAAGAACGCCATTACCTCTCGCCCCTCTTCCAGCCCGCCTCGGTCGCCATCATCGGCGCCAGCAACGACGCCGGCACGGTAGGCGCCGTGCTGGCCGCGAACATGGCCGCCGGGTACACGGGCGCCCTGTACGCGGTGAATCCGAAGCATCGCAATGTCCAGGGCCTGGACTGCTACCCCGCGGTCGGCAAGATCCCGCAGCGCATCGACCTCGCGGTGATCGCGACCCCCGCGCACACCGTGCCGGGCGTGATCGAGCAGTGCGGCGAAGCGGGCGTGCACGCCGCGGTGGTGATCACCGCGGGCTTCTCGGAGATCGGCCCGGCGGGCGCGCGGCTCGAGCGCGCGCTGCTCGAGAATGCGCGCCGGTACCGGCTGCGCGTCATCGGCCCGAACTGCCTCGGGCTGATGCGCCCGGACATCGGGCTCAACGCGACCTTCGCCCGCGGCGGCGCGCAGAAAGGCTCGATCGGGCTGATCTCGCAATCCGGCGCGGTGTGCACCGCCATGCTCGATTGGGCGCGCTCGCACGACGTGGGCTTCTCGAGCGTGGTCTCGCTCGGCGGATCGACCGACGTGGATTTCGGCGAGATCATCGACTTTCTCGTCAACGACCCGAAGACCGAGCACATCCTGCTCTACATCGAGGGGGTCCGGAACGCGCGGCGCTTCGTGTCCGCGATGCGCGCCGCGGCGCGCGTCAAGCCCGTGATCCTGATGAAGGTCGGGCGCCATCCGGCCGGCTCGCGCGCGGCGATGTCGCACACGGGCTCGATCGTCGGCGCCGACGACGTGTTCGACGCCGTCGTGCGCCGCGCGGGCGCCGTGCGCGTGAGCACGATCGGGCAGATCTTCGCCACCGCGCAGGCCTTCGCCTCGCACCTCTGGCCGCGCGGCGACCGCCTCGCCGTGGTGACCAACGGCGGCGGACCCGGCGTGATGGCCGCCGACCGCGCCGCGGACCTCGGCATTCCGCTCGCCGAGCTGTCGCCGCGGACGATCGACTCCCTGAAGGACGCGCTGCCGGCGAACTGGTCGCACTCCAACCCGATCGATCTCATCGGCGACGCGGATGCCGCGCGCTACGCCGCTGCGACGAAGGCGTGCCTCGCCGACGACAACGTGGACGGCCTGCTCGTCATGCTGACGCCGCAGGCGATGACGGATCCGGCGGCCGCGGCCGCCGCCGTCATCGAATCGGTGCGCGGCAACTCGAAGCCCGTGCTCTCCTGCTGGATGGGCGAGGAGCAGGTCATCCCCGCGCGCCAGCTGCTGCAGGCGGCGCGCATCCCCGTGTTCCGCAACCCGGAGGGCGCGGTCGAGCTCTTCGCGCACGTCGCGACGTTCTACCGCAACCAGCGCATGCTGATCCGCACGCCGGGCCCGCTCTCGCACCAGGAGCCGCCGGACGTCGAGGGCGCGCACGCGATCATCGACAGCGCGCTCGCCGAGCACCGCGAGGTGCTGAACGAGATGGAGTCGAAGGCGCTGCTCGCCGCGTTCCAGATCCCGATCGCGAAGACGATGGTCGCGCACTCGCCCACCGAAGCGCTGCTGCTCGCGCAGGAGCTGGGGTACCCGGTGGCGATGAAGATCGACTCGCGCGACATCACGCACAAGACCGACGCGGGGGGCGTGCGGCTCAACCTCGGCAACGCGCAATCGGTGCGCGCCGCGTACCAGGAGATCCTCGAGGCCGTCGGCAAGGCGCGGCCGAGCGCGCAGGTCAGCGGCGTCGCCGTCGAGCCGATGGTCGTGCGCCCGAACGGCCGCGAGCTGATGATCGGCGTGATCCGCGATCCGGTGTTCGGGCCGGCGATCACCTTCGGCACCGGCGGCACGGCGGTCGAGGTGCACCGCGACCGCGCGGTCGCCCTGCCGCCGCTCGACACCTTCCTCGTCGCGGACCTCATCCGCTCGACACGGGTCTCGAAGCTGCTCGGCGCGTTCCGCCACCTGCCGCCGGTGGACCTCGCCGCGCTGGAGAACGTCCTGCTGCGCGTCTCGGAAATGGTGTGCGAGCTGCCGTGGCTGGTGGAGATGGACATCAACCCGCTCATCGTCGACGAGCACGGCGCGATCGCCGTGGACGCGCGCATCGTGGTCCGGCGCGGCGCGCCGGGCCGCACGCGCTACGACCACATGGCGATCCATCCCTACCCGGTGAAATTCGTGCGCACCCTGCAGCTGCCCGACGGGCGCACGGTGACCCTGCGGCCGATCCGGCCGGAGGACGCGACCATCGAGCAGGAATTCGTCAAAGGGCTCTCCGACGAGAGCCGCTACTTCCGCTTCATGAACACGCTGCGCGAGCTGACGCCGATGATGCTCGTGCGCTTCACGCAGATCGACTACGACCGCGAGATGGCGTTCATCGCCGTGATCGAGGAGGACGGCCAGGAGGTGGAGATCGGCGTGGTGCGCTATATCACCAATCCGGACGGGGAGACCTGCGAGTTCGCGCTGGTGGTGGCCGACCTCTGGCACCGCCAGGGGCTCGGCCGGCGCATGATGGAACTGCTGGTGGAGGTCGCCCGCGTGCGCGGTCTGAAGGCGATGCTCGGGCACATCCTCGCCAACAACACGCGCATGCTCGCCCTGTGCACCGATCTCGGCTTCGTCATCTCCGAGGACCCCGAGGAGCCGACCCTGCGCCGCGCGCTGCTCACGCTCGCCACCTGACCCCGTTTGGGGTCAGACCCCGAGGGGTCCCGCTTGGGGTCTGACCCCAAGTCAGGGTTTCAACTTGAAGGGGTTGAAGTCGGTGTGGCGGTCGTAGTAGTCCTCGTGCTCGACCCGCTTGAGCAGCGCGACGACCTTGTACGTGACCGGCGTGAACACCACTTCGACGCCGACCTTGGTCACGAACTGCGCGAGCATGACGACCGGCAGCTTGTCGTCGGGGATGATCCCTGCGCCGTAGAACGCGAGCGGATAGAAGAGCACCGAGTCCACGGCCTCGCCCGCGATCGTCGAGCCGATCGTGCGCGTCCAGAGCCACTTGCCTGCGGTGAGGATCTTCATCTTCGCGAGCACGAACGAGTTCACGAATTCGCCGCAGAAATAGGCGACCATGGACGCCGCGACGATGCGCCACGTCGAACCGAACGCCACCTCNNAACGACGCAAAGCCCAGTCCGGCGAATCCGGCCCAGATCACCTTGCGGGCGCGCGAATAGCCGTACACCTCGGTGAGGATGTCGCCGAACACGTAGGAGATCGGAAAGAACAGCACGCCGGCGCCGAACGTCAGCACGCCGACCACGGGCAGATCGAGCTGCGCGATCTTCGCCGGCCCGATGAGGTTCGAGCAGATCAGGACGGTGACGAACGCCGCCATCACGAGGTCGTAATAGCGGTAGCTGCGCGCGGTCGTCACGCGAACTTCGGCTGGTAGTCGCGAACCTGGGGGTCGAGCTCGACGCCGAGCGCGTCGATCATGCGCGAGACCATCGCGTACGCCGCGGCAGTCAGGCAAAGCTCGACGTACTCCGCGTCGCTGAAATGGCGCCTGGCCTCGGCGCGCACCGCGTCGGTCATGTCGCAGGCGGTAACGGCCTCGGCGATCGCCAGCGCCGCCCGCTCACGCGCATCGAATTCGGTGGATGCGCGCCAGTCCGCAAGGCCCGCGATCTGCGCCTCGCGCACGCCGGCCTTGCGCGCCATGACGAGGTGCTGCGCCCACTCGTACTCGGAGCGCACGAGCTGCGCCGCGCGCAGGATCATGATTTCCCGCAGCGCGCGCGGCGTGCGGCTTTCGTGGCGCACGGAATTGAAGAATTCGGTCCACGCGGCGACGAGCGCCGGCTGGTTGGCGAGCAGCCGGTACAGGTTGGGCGGCTTGCCCCACAGCGCCTCGAGGCGCTTCAGGAGCTCCGGGGGAAATTCGGCGGTCGGCACGCGCGGCATGGGGCGAGCATCATAACCGAGCGTTCCTTCGGCGCCATCAGCCGCCTTGGGGTCTGACCCCAATCAGGGCCCCAATTGACGTCAGCAATTGTCCGGACGTCTGTCAACGCCGCTGGGGCGAGCACGTTCTTGCCGTCATGGCCAGACTGAGGCGCCTCATCCTGCCCGGGGTAGCGGCACACATCGTGCAGCGCGGCAACAACCGCAATCCATGCTTCTTTGCGCCACCCGACTATCGTCTTTACCTGCGCTATGTCCGCGAGCAGGCGAGCGAGAAGGCCTGCGCCGTGCACGCCTACTGTCTGATGAGCAATCATGTCCATCTGTTGGTCACCCCGAGCACAGCGGAAGGCTGCTCGGAGTTCGCGAAAGCGGTAGGACAGCGGTACGTACGCTACATCAACCGCGCTTACGGGCGCACCGGAACACTCTGGGAGGGCCGCTATCGCTCCTGCCTTGCCCGCACCGCCCGGTATGTTCTGGCTTGCTACCGGTACATCGAGCTGAACCCGGTGCGGGCCGCGATCGTCGATCACCCGGCGGACTACGTCTGGTCGAGCTATCGCTCGAACACCGACCCCAACGCCACGGCTTGGCTGACGCCGCACGCCGAATACCTGGCGTTGTCGGCAGATCCCGATCGGCGCGCCCGCCTTTACGAGGAATTGGTGCAGAGCGGTCTCGACGCGCGCACGATCGACGAGGTCCGCCGAGCGACCCGGCGTGGCATTGACTTGGGAAGCAGGTCGGCCAGGCGTGGAATTCCTCCGATTGGGGTCTGACCCCAATCAGGCGAGGTGCTCGAGCGGCAGCGCGGTGGTGTCCTTGACGCGCTCGAGGACGAAGTTCGACTTGATGTCGATGACGCCCGGCTGCTTGAGGAGCTTTTCCATGATGAAGCGCGAGTAGTGGTCGAGNNTAGGCGAGCAGCCCGAGGCCGATCTCCGCGGGGTCGAGCAGCGCGACGTACTGGCGGATGACGCCGCGCTCCTCGAGCGCGCGCACGCGCCGCAGGCAGGGGCTCGCGGACAAGGCGACCTTCTCCGCGAGCTGCTGGTTGGTGAGACGCGCATCGGTCTGCAGCGCCTCGAGGATCTTGCGGTCGGTGCGGTCGAGCCCGAGTTTCAGCATGAATCTACCCTCCCATGGCGAGGCGACGCAATAATATTGCTCATTTAAGCGCTATGTAGGTTCAGGAAGCAAGCCCATTGCGCCATTGCGGGCATACACTCGCGCGCAGGGAGGGTTCCAGCCATGAGCGCGGTCCTCAAGCCNNCTCGCCACGCTCCCCGGCGTGTACGCGGAGTGGTCGAGCAACGAGAAGGTCGCGCTCGAAGTCGTGCTCGGCGCCTCGATGACCGGGCGGCGCGCGATCACGGCGATGAAGCACGTCGGCGTCAACGTCGCCGCCGATTCGCTCATGACGATGGGGCTGGTCGGCGCGAAGGCGGGACTCGTCGTCGCGGTGTCGGACGACATCGGTTTTTCCTCGTCGCAGAACGAGCAGGACACGCGCTTCTGGGGCCGCTTCGTGCACCTGCCCGTGCTCGAGCCCGCGGACGCGGCCGAAGCGCACGCCATGACGCGCGAGGCGTTCGAACTCTCCGAGCGCTTCCAGGTGCCGGTGATCCTGCGACTGACGACGCGCGTCTCGCACGTCAAGCGCCCGATCCTCACGGGCGAGCGCGGCGCGCCCGACCCCGCGCGCCACGGCTACGAAAAGGACGTCGAGCGCTGGATCATCACCCCCAATCACGTCGGCAAGCGCCTCCAGCTGCGCGCCGCGCGCGATGCCGCGCTCGCCGAGGAGACGCCCGGCTCGCCATGGAACCGCATCGAGCCGGGCGACGACCGCCGCATCGGATTCGTCGTTTCCGGCCCGGCGTATCACGTCGTGCGCGAAGCCTTTCCCGACGCGCCCGTGCTGAAGCTGGGCTTTTCGCACCCGCTGCCGGTCGCGCTCGCCCGCCAGCTCGCCGCGCTCTGCGACCAGCTGCTCGTGGTCGAGGAAATCGAGCCGATCGTCGAACAGGAGCTGCGCGCGGCAGGCCTTGCTGTGCATGGCAAGGA